>CANHSE010000032.1 GCA_947463025.1 Comamonadaceae bacterium | reverse complement strand
GCAGATAGCGCAGGGGGCGGAAGTCGCCGGAGCGGTCGTCGTCGTACTCGAGAAAGTAGGCGTCGATGTCCATTTCCTTCAGGAGCGCCTCGGCCACGGGCTCGTAGTTGCCCGCTGCGGCGTGGGTGCTCTTGAAGTTGCCGCGGCACAGGTGCATGGCCAGGGTCATGCCGGCCGGCTTGTGGGCCACCACCTTGTTCACGAACTGGGCGTAGCGGTGCGGCAGTTCGTTGGGGTCGTCACCGCGCTGACGAGCGGCTTCACGCATTTTCTCGTCGCACAGATAGGCCAGGTTGGTGTCGTCCATTTGCACATAGGTGCAGCCTGCGGCGGCCAGCGAGCGCAGCTCGTCGCCATAGGCCTTGGCCACATCGTCGTAGAAGGACGGATCGAGCTCGGGGTAGGCCTCGCGGCTGATGCCCGCGCGCCCGCCGCGGAAATGCAGCATGGTGGGCGAGGGGATGGTGACCTTGGGCGTGCGGCCCGCGCTGACCTGGCCTTTGAGGTACTGGAAGTCGGCCAGCTGAATGTCCTTGGCGTGGCGGACCTTGTCGATCACGCGAATCACGGGCGGTGCGAGTTCCTCCGTGCCATCGGGCTTGCGGATGGTGACCGGGATATCGGTCTTGACGCCACCGAGTTGCTCCAGGAAGTCGATGTGGAAATAGGTGCGACGGAACTCGCCGTCGGTGATGCTCTTGAGGCCCAGGTCTTCCTGGAACTTCACGATCTCGGCGATGGCCTTGTCTTCCACCGCGCGCAGTTGGGCGGCGGTGATGGCGCCCTTGGCTTTTTGCTCGCGAGCCTCGAGCAGGTATTGCGGGCGCAGGAAGCTGCCGACGTGGTCGTAGCGGGCGGGGATCTTGTTCATGGTCTTGTCTCCGGGCGGGTGTGAAAGAGTCGCCAGATTATCTCGCTGAAATGAGCGTTGTATACAAAGAGCGCGGGCAAAACTGATTTTTGACCGTTTAAGACCGGTTTAATCCGCAATTACGAGCGTATTTGGGTAGTATTGAATACATGAAAAGCAGCAAGGTGCCCGAAATGCAGGGGTCTGGCGTTGGTGAGCCTGTTGGCTCCCAGGCCGTGAAGGCCCTGCTGCGCCTGCGCGAGATGGTGCTAGCGGGCGAGTTGCCGGCCGGGGCACGTATTGCGGAACTGAACATCGTCGAGCGCCTGGGGGTCTCACGGACCCCGATCCGAGAGGCTCTGATGCGCCTGGAGCAGGAGGGCTTGCTCGAGGCGCTGCCCCATGGGGGCTATGCGGTGCGCACGTTCTCGGAGCGGGACGTGAACGACGCGATCGAATTGCGCGGCACCATCGAGGGCTTGGCCGCGCGCCTGGCCGCCGAACGGGGCGCCCCCCCCGGCGTGCTGGCCGAGGCCAGCGACTGTCTGGCGGGCATCGACGACGTGCTGGCCCGTCCCGCACTTGATGATGAGGCCTTCCACCGTTACGTGGCCTTGAACGAGCGTTTCCACGAGCTGCTGTGCGAGATGGCGGGCAGCGCCACGATCCGACGCGAGATCGAGCGGGTGGTGCGCCTGCCTTTTGCATCACCCTCGGGCTTCGTGGTGGTCCAGACCAACTCGCCGCGTGCCCGCGACATGCTGATCGTGGCCCAGGACCAGCATCGCCAGGTGCTCGAGGCCATTGCGGCGGGCGAGGGCGCGCGGGCCGAGGCCATCATGCGGGAGCACTCGCGCCTGGCGCAACGCAATCTGCGCGAGGCCGTGCAATCGCGCACCCTCGAGCGCATGCCCGGCATGCGCTTGATTCGACCCCCCCACGACCCGCCAGACACGCCCCTTTCATCCATACACAAGGAGACCCCGTCATGACCCAACGCCGCACCTTCCTCTTGCAGTCCGCCGCTATCGCCGCCTCGGGCGTGCTACCGCTGGCTGCCCAGGCGCAGGCCTTTCCGCGCAAGTCGCTGCGCATCGTGGTGCCCAATGCACCGGGCGGCGCAGCCGACATCACAGCGCGCACCATCGCCCAGGCCATCTCGGGCCCGCTGGGTCAGTCAGTCGTCATCGAGAACAAGGTCGGCGCGGGCGGCGTGGTGGCCGGTGAGTTGGTCGCGCGTGCCGAGCCCGATGGTCACACCCTGCTGCTGGTCTCCAGCGGAACGGCGGTCAGTGCAGCCTTGTTCCGGCAACTGCCCTTTGACACGCTGGCCGATTTCGCCCCGGTGTCGCAACTGGCCAGCTTTGATCTGGCGCTGGTGGTGGCCGAAAACAGCCGCTTCAAGACCCTGCCCGAGCTGCTTGCCTTTGCGCGCGCCAACCCTGGCAAGCTCAATATCGGCACGCCTCAGGTTGGCACCACCCAGAACCTGGCCGCTGAATTGTTCAAGGCCACGGCCGGCATCGACCTGCAGGTCGTGCCGTTCAATGGCACCCCGCCGGTGATCACGGCACTGCGCGCGGGCGAGATCGATGTGGGCCTGGATATCGTCGGGCCGCTGATGTCGCAGATCAACGCCAAGGCCTTGCGCCCGCTGGCCCTGCTCGGTGACAAGCGCAGTCCGTCCATGCCCGATGTGGCGACGGTGCGCGAGTCCGGTGGTTCGCTGGCCGCTTTCAACGTCACCTCCTGGAACGGCCTGTCGGTGCCAGCCAAGACCCCGCCTGCAGCCATTGCCCGCCTGAACGCCGTGATCAATGCAGCCCTGGCGCAGCCCGATGTGCGCCAGAAGCTGGCGGAGCTGACCCTCTTCGCCCAGGGCGGTACGCCCGCCCAATTGGGCGAGCATCTGGCCAGCGACATTCGCCGCTGGTCGGACGTGATCGCACGGGCCAAGATCGCCAGGCAATAAGGTCGAGCCATGCAGCTGAAAAGCATTGGCCTGATCGGCTACGGCGAGGTCGGCAAGACTTTTTCCTCGGGCCTGAAGGTCAGGCCGGGCGTGATCGCGGCGGGTGCCTGGGACTTGAAATTCGCCTCGAGCGTGCAGGCCCAGGCCGAACATGCCCATGCGGCGCAGGCCGGGGTGCAGGCCCATGAGTCGATGCAGTCGCTGTGCCAGGCCAGCGACTTCGTGATTTCTGCCGTCACGGCTTCCAACACGCTGGCAGTGGCGCGCGAGGCCGCCGCCTTCTTGCGCCCCGGTACCGTCTTTCTGGACCTGAACTCCGCGTCGCCGGGCACCAAGCAGCAGGCGGCCGCTCTGGTCGATGCCGCGGGTGCGCATTACGTCGAGGCGGGTGTCATGACCTCCGTGCCGCCCTATGGCATCCGCGTGCCCATGCTCCTGGGCGGCGCTCGTGCCGACGAACTGGCGCGCACCCTGTGCGCCTGGGGCCTGGACGCCAAAGCCGTGTCCGATCAACTCGGTGTGGCCAGCGCGATCAAGATGTGCCGCAGCATCATGATCAAGGGCCTGGAATCGCTGGTGATCGAGAGCTATGCCACTGCTCGCGAATACGGCGTCGAAGACCATGTGCTGCCGACGCTGGCGGAGACCTTCCCCAGCATCGACTGGTCCAAGCAGGGCGCTTATTTCTTCAGCCGAGTGGTGCAGCACGGCAAGCGCCGCGCCGAGGAAATGCGCGAATCGGCCAACACCGTGCGCGAGGCGGGCTTCGCGCCCCTCATGGCTGCCGCCATCGCCGAGAAGCAGCAGGGGGTGGCCGATCTGGCCGCAGCGGGTGTGTTCCAGGGCCTGCCCCAGGACGCGCGCTGGCAAGATTACGCCGACCGTCTGATCGCTGCGCGCAAGGTCTGAGTGGATGTACGACGTCCTGTCGGTCACCGCACCCATTTACCTGCTGATCGCGGCGGGTTTTGCTGCCACCCGCTGGGGCTTGTTCGAGCGCGTGGACATGCGCGTGTTTGGCAAATACGTGATCAATCTGGCCTTTCCGGCGCTGCTTTTCAATGCGCTGTCGCAGCGCCAGATGAACGAGGTCATCAATCCCCTGTTCATCGGGGTGTATCTGTGCGGTTCGCTGATCGTGATGGTTGCGGGCATCGTCTGGGCCCGGCGTGTGGCCGGCAAGGGCATGTCCCTGAGCGCCGTCATGGGCATGGGTATGGCCTGCCCCAACAGCGGTTTCATCGGCTTTCCCCTGGTGGCGATGGCGGTCGGGCCCAGCACCGGCGCTGTGGCCCTGGCGCTGGCCATCATTGTCGAAAACTTCTTCCTGATTCCGATCGCGCTGGCCATTGCGGGCAGTGACGCCGAGCAGGGCGCGCAGGGCACGCGCTGGGCGCGTTGGCGTGCGGCGATGCTGCAATCACTGCACACCGTGGTGCGCAATCCCATGATCCACGGACTCGCCCTGGGTTTTCTGTTTCTGCTTCTGGACTGGCGCTTGCCTGAGCCGCTCTCCCGCGCGGTGGGCATGCTGGCGGCCTCATGTTCTGCGATCGCGCTGCTGGTGGTGGGGGGCTCTCTCACCGGCCAGGCCTTTCGCGGCATCTGGCGTGATGTGAGCTTGATCATGGTCGGCAAGTTGCTGCTGCACCCGCTGGTGGTGCTGCTGCTGGTGATGGTGCTGCCGCCGATGCCGCGTGAGATGCAGATGGCGGTGGTGATCCTGGCGGCAGTGCCGCAAATGGGCATCTACCCCATCCTCGCCCAGCGATACGGTCACGATGGTTTGGCGGCCTCCGCGCAATTGGCGACGACCGTGGTGTCCTTCGTGACGCTCAACGCACTGCTCTGGATCCTGCGCCCCGGGAGCTGACCTGCGATCAGGGCGTGTGACGGGCCCAGCGATGACTGCGCAAGGCTTTTTCAATCGTGGTGGCGGCCCGACGTAAGCCGTCACGCAGTGTCTCGATGCGCTTGGGCGTCATTCGGTTGTTCAGGCCTGCCACCGTGATGGCGCCGAACACCTGTCCCAGGCTGTCCTTGAAGGAGATGCCCAGCGCCGTGACCCCTGGCGTGATCCGGTTGCGAATCACCGAATAGCCTTTGGCTTGGGCTTGCTCCAGGGACTTGCGTAGGTCGGTGGCCGCGAAGCGCCAGTCCTTCTCGATGGTGCGTCCGACGATCGACAACACCTCCTGGATTTCTTCTGGCTCCAGGGCCGCCAAGATGGCCAAGCCACCCGCGCCCAGTCCGAGCGGCCGCCGGCTTCCGGTTTGCAGGGTCACCACCCGCAGCGTGCTGGGCCCTTGCTGGAAATCGATGCATACCGCCTCGGTGCCGCTGCGCTGGACCAGGTACACGGTCTCCGCTGATTCGTCAGCCAGTCGCTCCATCGCGGGCCGACACAGCTCCCGCACGTCGAATTGCTGCGCCGCCACCAGGCCCAACTCGTAGGCCAGCGGTCCGATCACGTAAGCGCGACGATCCTCCAGCTGCATCACCAGGCGCAGCTTGATCAATTGCGCCAGCAGACGATGCACCGTGCTATTGGGAAGCCCCGTGCCGTGGGCGAGCGCCGTCAGCGCGGCGCCGCGGCGACCCGCGCTGGCCAATAGGCGCAGCAAGGCCACGCCCCGGGGCAAAGGGCCTTCGTGTGTGAGGTCCCCCGCAGGCGGGGAGAGGAGGGGTTCGATTTCCATTGATCGGAAATTATGACGTGGGGACCCGCAGCCCTGGCAACAATGGGGTTCCTCGATCCTCACCCTACGGACATCCGACATGAAACTTGCCAGCCTGCGCGACACCCGCCGTGACGGGACGCTGATCGTGGTCAGTCGCGATCTGACGCGCGCCGTCCAGGTGCCTTCCATCGCCCAGACCCTGCAGCAGGCCATCGAGCAATGGGACCGCGTGCGCCCTTTGCTGCAGGAAGTCTCCGACGCGCTCAATGGCCAGGTACGCAACGACGCGTTCGCCCTGGACCCCGAGGCGCTGGCCAGCCCGTTTCCGCGCGCCTTCCAGTTCCTCGATGGCTCGGTGTACCTGCACCACATGGAGAAGGCGCGCAAGGCGCGCGGCGCCGAGATGCCGCCCAATTACAAGACCGAGCCCCTGATGTACCAGGGCCTATCGGACCGGTTCATCGGCCCGCGCGAACCGATGCGGATTCCCGATGAATCACTGGGCCTGGACTACGAGGCCGAACTGGCGGTGGTCGTGGACGATGTCCCCATGGGAACGCCCGCCAGCGAGGCTGGACGTCACATCAAACTGCTGATGCTTTTGAACGACTACACCTTGCGCACGCTCACGCGCACCGAGTTGCCCAAGGGCTTTGGCTTCATGCAAGCCAAGCCCACCAGCGCGTTCTCGCCGGTGGCGGTGACGCTCGACGAAGTCGGCGCGGCCTGGGATGGCGAGAAGCTGGATCGGCCGATCTTGTCGTCGATCAATGGCCAGCCTGTGGGTCGCGCCAACACAGGGCGCGACATGTTCTTCACCTACCCGACGCTGATTGCCCATGCAGCCCGCACGCGCTCGCTCGGTGCCGGCACCATCATCGGCGCTGGCGCGGTCTCTAATCTAGATCCCCAGACAGGCCATGCCTGTCTGGCCGAAAAACGGGCCGACGAAGAACTGCGCGATGGCAAGGCCACCACGCCTTGGCTGAAGTTTGGCGATCGGGTTCGTATCGACATGCTGGATGCCAGCGGCGCGTCCATCTTTGGCGCGATCGACAATGTTGTGGCCCCCGGTTGATACGTCCCAATCCTTGCGCTTTTGAACCAGGAGACCCGATGCTTTGCAAGAAACTGCACCACGCCGCCTTCCGATGCCGTGACGCCCGCGAGACCGTGGCGTTCTACACCGGCGTCCTGGGCCTGAAGTTCTCCCATGCCATGGGGGAAGACCATGTGCCCTCGACCGGCAAATACAGCCCGCATATCCATATCTTTTTCGAGATGGAAGATGGCAGCAACATTGCCTTCTTCGAGTGCCCCCAAGACCAGGGCGAAGCCTCGGGCCGCGATCCTCAGACGCCCAGCTGGATCCAGCACTTTGCCTTCGAGGTGCAGGATCTGCCCACGCTGATGCAAGCCAAGAAGAATCTCGAGGATCAGGGCGTGCAGGTGGTGGGCCCCACCAACCACGACGACTTCATCACCTCGATTTATTTCTTCGACCCGTCGGGGCACCGGCTCGAACTCACCGTGCGCACCTGCCGCGACCCGGTGCGGATGCAGCAGTTCGTGGACGAGGCCCCCCAGGTGCTGGCCGTGTGGGACCAGACGCACGATTGGTCGCAGCGGCACACGGTCTTCGGCGGTGCCACCGGTTACCAGCGCGCCAAAGACTGAACACCCCGCCCCCTCAAGCAAAAAAAGGAGACACCATGATTCATCGCATCTTGCAAGCCCTCACCCTGGCCGCTTTCACCACGCTGGCCGCGGCGCAGGCCTACCCCGACAAACCCATCACCCTGGTTCAGGGCTTCGCGGCAGGCGGTAATGCGGACACCATCGCGCGCATCGTCGCCCAGGGCCTGGCGCGTGAGTTGGGGCAGTCGGTGGTGGTCGAGGCCAAGACCGGTGCCGGCGGCAACG
This sequence comes from Comamonadaceae bacterium, assembly GCA_947463025.1. GTDB lineage: Bacteria > Pseudomonadota > Gammaproteobacteria > Burkholderiales > Burkholderiaceae_C > Ramlibacter. The sequence continues at coordinate 13,004 of CANHSE010000032.1, read as the reverse complement.
TCGCCAGTGCCGCCGTCGCGCGCACCCGGGCCGACGGCTACACGCTGATCCTGCTGACGGGCGGGCATGCCGTCTCGGCCGCCATGTACAAGACGCTGGCCTTTGATCCCGTCGAGGACTTCGACTGGATCTCGATGGTCACCCGCTTTCCCTTCGTGCTGGCCACGGCGCAAGACAGCCCGTACAAGAGCATCGCGGATGTCGTGCGTGCTGCCAAGGCGGCCCCGGGCACGGTGTCCTACAGCTCGGTGGGTATCGGCTCCACCCAGCACCTGTCAGGCGAGTTGATGCAGTCGATGGCGGGCGTTCAGCTCAATCACATTCCCTATCGCGGCGGCGCCGCGCCCTTGCAGGATGTCCTGGCACGTCGGGTGGACCTGATGTTCGATTCGGTGACCGTGACCAAGGCGCAAGTGGAAGGCGGCAAGCTGCGCGCGCTGGGTGTGACGTCCCAAGAGCGCTCGCCTTTCATGCCCGGGGTCGCGCCCGTGCGCGAATCCATCCCGGGGTTTGAGGTCACCTCCTGGACGGCGCTGGCCGCGCCCAAGGGCTTGCCCGCAGCGGTCGCCGAGCGACTTCGCGCAGCCATCTTCAAAGTGCTGTCCGATCCCGCGGTTGTCAAGCAATTGGAGGGAACCGGCGGCCAGACCAGCCCCTCGATCAACGGCCTGGAGATGAAGCAGTACGCGCAGTCGCAAGTGGGCAAGTGGAAGCAGGTGGTACGCGACGCCAACATTCCGCAGCAATGAGCCTGCGTCCTTCAGGCCGCTTTCACGCCTGAAGGACCTGCCGCGCGGTCTCGCGTATCAGCGCCAGGGTCGATTGCTGCGTCAGCGTCGTGGGCCGCTGCGAACTCAGGGCCATCGACAGCCGACTGCGTAGCGGTGGCTTGCCGGTCGCTCGCATGGTGAACGCCTCGGGCCGGCCCGAAGCCTTGATGGCGTTGGCGGAGAGCACGGCGTTGCCAGCGCCCTCGGCCACCAGCTCCAAGATGGCCGCCACACCGTCGATCTCCATCGCGATGGTGGGGCGCAGGCCCTGCCGGGCCAACTCGGCCTCGACCTGCATGCGAATGGCGTTGGGTCGGCTGGGGATCACCAGCGGAGCCTGCGCCAGCTCCTGGAGCGTCAGCGGCGCGTGGGCCGCCTTGCTGCTCCGTGGCCGCCGGGCTTGGACCAGGTACAGGTCTTCCTCGAGCAGCGGCGCCAGTTCGACTTCGGGGGAGGGGACCGCGTTATAGAGCAGGGCGATGTCCAGGCGACCGCTGACCAGCGATTCGTGCATGGCGCTGGACAGCGCCTCGGTGATGGACAAGGTGGCCTCGGGCATCTCATGCCGGAAGGCATGGATCAGGGGCACGGCCATGAGCCGGGCGATGCTGGGCGGCAGACCCACCGCCACACGCCCCGCCAGCGCGCCACGCACCCGGCCCAGTTCCTCGCGCGCGCGCTCGACCTGATGCAAGATGCCGCGCCCGTGCTCCAGCAGCAACTTGCCGGCCTCGGTGGGCACCGCGCCTCGGCCATTCCTGACCAGCAGGTTTTGCCGCAACTCCACCTCGAGCAGGCGCACCTGACGGCTCAAGGCGGGCTGGGCCACGTCCAGGGCCGCAGACGCCCGGGTGAAGCTGCCGAGCTCGGCCACACGGACGAAGTATTCGATCTGTCTCAGGTCCATCGATCGCTTTTTGATGAATAACGCGTCGCTGATTATGCCGTTCAGGCATGACGCGAGTGCGATGGAATTTGCACGCAGGGAACACGATGACCGGGTTGGGTACTCAGCGGGACCTTCCTCACCCCCTACGGGCCGCCCATGAACGACTCCACCGTTTCCTCCCTCAACCGGACTGCGCCTGTTGCGAGTTCGGCGCCTGCGCCCCCCGTCGTGCCGTCTGCGATCGATTCAGCGAGCCAGGACGAATACGACGCCTTGCTTGCCGATCTCCAGGCCAACGCGACCGCGTATGACAAAGCCCGGGAACTCCTGACCCCGAACTCAGCGGCCTGGCGCTTGGGCGTTGAATTTCAGTCCAGCAAATTGGCGTATCAGGCTGCGCTGACGACCCCCTCCGCAACACCTGCGGATCTGACGGCAGCCTGGTCCAGGATGGAGACGGCGCAGCGGGCATTGATGGGATGGGGCATCGACGCCATCCCGCCGGCGTACCGCCAGGTGTTCATCGACATCCTGGGCTTGGAGGACTTGGCTTTGGGTGATTTATCCCCCGTGCAGGTCGCGGGTCTGAGGTCCCAGGACCTGACGGCTTGGGGCGATCGGGTGAAATTCCTGAAGGAGGCGACGCTGCGCAGCCTCTCTCCTGCGCAGCTGTCGGGTGTCCAGCTCCACGCCTTGAGTTCTGCGCAGCTGAGCGCCTTGAACGCTGATCAGATGTCGCAGGTCAGCGCGGGTCAGGTGGCGCAGCTCAGTGTGGAGCAAGTGGTGGCGCTGGGGACCGACGTGGCGGGGCTACCGCACGCTGCGATGGCCGGGTTCACCGTCGGCCAGGTCAATGGCATGTCGACCGCACAGGTGATCGCACTGGATGGGAAGGTGGCGTCTTTCACCAAGGCCGTGGTCCACGACTCCCTGTTGATGGGGAAATTGACTTGGGTGACTCCCGCCGGCATCGCCCAACTGTGCGAGCGGCACCCGGAGTTGCTATTCAACAAAAACCCGGTTCTGAATCGCTTAGGGTATTTGACCGCCGAGCAGGGCAAGGGCTTGACCGCCAGTTTTCTCAGTAGCCTAGGGGACGATGTGAGTCACGTGCCGCTTCAGGCGCTTCAAAACATCTCGAAAGACCAGATCAGTGGCGTTCGCCTTGCTGCGCTCAATGATTTCAAACTGGGCCTGCTTCATGCCGACCAAATCGCAGGCGTGACGGTCAGTCAGCTGACTGCCTTAAGCGCCAACCAGTTGCAAAAGCTAGCCCCCGCGCTTTTCTCGGTACTGTCCCCTGCGCTGGTGCGCGCGCTCCCGCTGGGTTCGCTGACGACTGAGCAGCTCATGATGCTCACGCCGTCCCAGCTTTCGAGTGTCAATGCCAACCAGATCAATAGCATCACCGAGCCGGGCAAGCTGACCGCTTTGGGGACGGACATCGCCAGCTTGCCAGAGGCCGAGTTCGCTCGTTTGAATGCCGCCGCGGTCGGCATGATGAGCGCAGAGCAGGTCAGAGCGCTCGACACCCGTATCGCCAGCTTGTCAGACGATGCCGTCCAAAGACTGTTGAGCGACAAACTCACCTCGCTGACCCACGCCGCGATGGTGACGCTCATTCAATACCGGTCCACTGTGCTCTCCAGAGCCAGCGCGCCCTCGTCGAGCACGACATGGCGCGATCTCTTGGCGACGGCTCTGAGCGACTCGGCGCGCGCGCCAAGCCTGAGTGCAGCGGACTTGACGGCCTTGGGCCCTTCGGTGGGTGCCTGGCCGGATACGGCTCTCAGGAACTTGCGTAGCGATCAAGTCGGCGGGCTCCAACTCAATTCTCTGAGCGCTCAACAGTTAGGCGCTCTCACCGGCACACAGCTCACGGGCGTGACGGCGGCCCAGCTGCGCGTCCTGTCAGATTCACAAAAGCTGCAGGCTTTGGGCGCAAGGGTGAGCGCACTGACACCCGAGGCGATGACCGGATTGAGGATCGATCTTCTGACCCACGAGCAGCTCCGATCGCTTGAAGCGTCGCAGCTGACCGCCAGTCAGATAGGACTCCTCTCCAGAGATCAAGTTTCCCAGCTCCGGATCGCGGCACTGTCCGATGAAGCACTGATGGCGCTCAGGGTGGACCAGGTCGCTGGGATGCCGCCCGCCACGGTGACGGCGCTGGGCAGTCGGGTGGGGAAGCTGCAAAACGCGACGCTCAGCCACCTAGTCTCGGTCCCAGCGGGATCCATGTCGACGGCTTTTCATGCCCAGCGCCCCGAGGTCGCGCGTGTGCAGGCCTTAACGAAAGAGGGCATCGCGGCGATCGCTCAGAGTGCGCCTGAATTGATGCGGAATCTTCTCGGTCATCTCGTCACGCCGCAGGGGCAAGGTCTGACAGCGGGCTACTTGCGGTCCTTGGGTCATGGCGTAGCGTCTTTACCCGATCCTGTGCTCAGCGATTTGTTGCGCAGCGAAATGGGGGGCGTGGACCTTGGCGCCCTGAGTGTTCGTCAGTTGAGCGTGCTCAGTGCCGCGCAGCTAGGTGGTGTGACACGCGATCAGTTACGCGGCTTGAGCGTTGCGCAACTGCAGGCGCTGCGCGTCGCAGAGTTGACAGCCGACACGATGACGGAGGTTCCACTGAAGGATTTGACGCTGCAGCAGATCGGTACCCTTCAGGGGGCGCAGTTGACCCAGGTCACCGCGAACCAGGTGAGCCGGCTGAGCGGTCAGCAGGTGGCCGCTCTGGGCGTTGGCCTGGCGTCCTTGTCGGGGGAGGCAATCAGGGCAATCCAATACAGCTCTGCCATCCCCGGCGCGAACCCGCCGACAGGCATCTCGATGGGCCAAATCAATAGCCTTCGCGATGCCAAAAAGTTGAGTCAGTTCCACGCCGATGTGGCGGCCCTTCTGTGGGATGTGTATCCGGCCCTACGGGACTTTCCTTTGGCAGAACTTCACCCCGAGCTGGCTGCATGGCCTGGCCGAGTCCCCGACGTACGGGTTCAACAGCTGAGCGCCACAGAGATCGCCGCAATGACCCCTGCACACATCTGGGGCCTGCGGACGCGGCCCCAGCTGCTGTCGGATGCCGCCTTGGCGAGCCTGAGTGCCGAGCAGTTGAGCTTACTTCCTTTGGCCCCACTCAGCGTGGATCAGCTTGGCAAATTGAGGGGGGCGCAGCTGGCGGGCGTGAACCGGGCCCAGGTCGATAGCCTGTCGGCTGAGCAGAGGCGAGCCCTGCTGCCCAACGGGGCGTCACTCCCGAAAGACGCCATCGCGAGGGTAACCGCCTCGGATCTGAGTGCCTTGTCGTTCAACCAGATCAGGGCCCTGGACCCCAAAGTGTTGGCGGGTTTGTCCAATGCCGCTCTGGGGGTGCTCTTTCAGAATCCCCGTGCGATCACGCTGAGCACTATTCGCGACCTGTCAGTCGCTGAGGCGGCGGCAGCCCCGCTGCATCTGTTTTCCATCGCCCAGTTGGCGGCTCTGTCGCCGACGCAGCTCTCCGCAGTCTCGCCCGATCAGATCAAGCTGCTGAGAGGATCGCAGCAACGCGCACTGGGCCTCAGTGTGGCCGGACTGTCCCCCGCTGCCATGCAGGCGGTGGATCTTTCGGCGCTCACGCAGACCCAGCTCGCGGCGCTGAGTGGATCCCAGCTGGAGAAGGTGTCGCCCAATCAGGTGCGCAACTTGGGCAGCGCGCAGATCGCCAGTCTGGGGTCGAGCCTTGCCGGGCTCTCGGCCACGACGCTGGCGGCACTCAGCCCCAAGCAGATGCGCATGGTCGCGGTGGACGCGATCCGTACGCTGACCGACCTTCAACTGAAGGCGCTCAGCCAGCAGCAGGTGGCTGAATTCACATCGGCTCAGGTGCGTGCCTTGTCGCCGGCACAGAAGCAGACTCTGGGTAACAAGCTCAATGGATGACATCGCCATGCCTTTTTCTGACCCTCACCCCCTTTTGAACCCGGTCGCTGTGGAGAGTCACGAGGCTCGTGCGGCGGGTTTCCTCGAAGTGATCCGGCAAGAGCAGGCGCGCCTGTGGGTCCGTCAGCGCGCGCTTGAGGCGCAGATGTCGGCGAAGGGGCTGCGTATGCCGGTCCTCGAACCCGCAGTCGACGCCGAGGCTTTGAAACGAAGCCAGGCCGCAGTTCGTCGGCTGCGCCGGATGTTGTGAGGTCCGGGCACCTGTTGAAAATAGTTTGTTGGTATATCAACGCGATCTCCATATCAAAGTGATATAGCAGCTAGTGAGGGGCTGCGCTGACGGATAACGGCTGGGCGGATGAAAATCCCGGCCATGGCCGATTCCGTCTCCACCCCGCCGCCCCTGCGCGGCATTTCCTCCATGGCCACCCGCCAGCTGCTGGCCGAGCTGACCCGCGCCTGGCAGGCTCGCAGCGGTCAGTCCGTGGCCCTTGAATCCGTTGGCGGTGTCGACGCCGCCAAGCGCGTGCAGGCCGGCGAGGCCTTTGACCTGGTCGTCCTGGCCAGCGACGCCATCGACAAGCTCATGGCGGCGGGCTGTCTGGAGCCGGGCTCGAAGGTCGACCTGGTCCGATCCGGCACCTCGGTGGCAGTGCCTGCAGGCGCGCCGCTGCCCGACATTTCCTCGGAGAACGCCGTGCGCGCCGCGGTGCTGGCCGCGCCCACGCTGGGGTACTCCACCGGCCCCAGTGGCGTCGCCCTGGCCAAACTCTTTGAGCGCTGGGGCATCGCCGAGCAGGTCAAGGACCGCATCGTCACACCACCGCCGGGTACGCCCGTGGGCGCGTTGATCGCCAGGGGGGAGGTGGCCCTGGGCTTTCAGCAACTGAGCGAGCTGATTCACGTGCTCGGCATCACCGTCGTCGGGCCACTGCCCGAGGCCATCGCCATCGACACCGTCTTTTCCGCCGCCGTCTGCAAGGGAACGTCCCGGGCCGACGACCTACGTGCGCTGCTGGCCTTCATGGCCTCGTCCGAGACCACGCCCGCCAAGCGCGCGCAGGGCATGCAAGCCCTCTGACCCGATTCACAAGAAAGACCCAGGAGCCCATCGACATGAGCCTCATCATCGATTGCCACGGCCACTTCACCACTGCGCCCAAGGCGCTGGAAGACTGGCGCAACAAGCAGATCGCCGGCATCCAGGATCCATCCGTGATGCCCAAAGTGGCAGACCTCAAGATCAGCGACGACGACCTGCGCGAAGCGATTGAAACCAACCAGCTAAAGTTGATGAAGGAGCGGGGCAGCGACCTGACGCTGTTCTCGCCGCGCGCCAGTTTCATGGCCCACCACATCGGCGACTTCCAGGTGTCCTCGACCTGGGCCGCGATCTGCAATGAGCTGGTACACCGCGTGAGCACGCTGTTCCCTGATCACTTTGTGCCGGTGGCCATGCTGCCGCAGTCGCCCGGCGTCGATCCGGCTACCTGCATCCCCGAGCTGGAAAAGTGCGTGAAGGAATACGGCGCGGTCGGCATCAACCTCAACCCCGACCCCTCCGGCGGCCACTGGACCAGCCCGCCCCTGACCGACAAGCACTGGTACCCCATTTACGAAAAGATGGTGGCGTACGACCTGCCGGCGATGATCCACGTGAGTACCAGCTGCAATGCGTGCTTTCACACCACTGGCGCCCACTACCTGAACGCCGACACCACCGCCTTCATGCAGCTGATTCAAGGCGACCTGTTCAAGGACTTCCCGACGCTGAAGTTTTTGATTCCGCACGGCGGCGGCGCGGTGCCTTATCACTGGGGACGCTTTCGCGGTTTGGCCCAGGAAATGAAAAAGCCCCTGCTGTCCGAGCACGTGATGAACAACGTGTACTTCGACACCTGCGTCTACCACCAGCCGGGAATCGACCTGCTCAATACCGTGATCCCGGTGAAGAACGTGCTGTTTGCGTCCGAGATGATCGGTGCGGTGCGCGGCGTCGACCCCACTACCGGCCACTACTACGACGACACCAAGCGCTACATCGAGGCCAGCCAAATCCTCAGCGCCCAGGACAAGCACCAGATCTATGAGGCCAACACGCGCCGCGTGTTCTCGCGCCTGGACGCGCGCCTGAAGGCTGCGGGCAAGTAATTCGAATCAGAAGGAAGCAAGACCATGTACGAACTCGGTGTCGTCTATCGCAACATCAAGAGAGCCGACCGCGCAGCGGCCGACGCCCTGGCCGCCCTGGGCTCGGCCACCGTGCACGAGGCCATGGGCCGTGTGGGCCTGATGAAGCCCCATATGCGCCCCATCTACGCAGGCGCGCAGATCTCGGGCACGGCCGTGACCGTGCTGCTCCATCCCGGTGACAACTGGATGATGCATGTGGTGGCCGAACAGATTCAACCCGGCGATATCGTGGTGGCCGCTGTCACCGCCGACTGCACCGACGGCTACTTTGGCGATCTGCTGGCCACGTCGTTTCAGGCCCGCGGTGCACGCGCCCTGGTGATCGATGCTGGCGTGCGTGACGTCAAGACCCTCACCGAGATGAACTTCCCGGTGTGGTCCAAGGCGATCAGCAGCAAGGGCACCATCAAGGCGACCCTGGGCTCGGTGAACATCCCGGTGGTGTGCGCCGGCATGAGCGTGAATCCGGGCGACGTCATCGTCGCCGATGACGATGGTGTGGTGTGCGTGCCAGCGGCCTTGGCCGCCAAGACCCTGGCTGCGGCAGCGGCCCGTGAAGCCAACGAAGGCGAGAAGCGCGCCAAGCTGGCCTCGGGCGTGTTGGGCCTGGACATGTATCAGATGCGCGAGCCACTGGCCAAGGCCGGTCTTCGCTACATCGATTAAGGCGAGGCGCACGCGATGTCCAAACCCACCACGGGTGGTTTCACCAAAACCGCAGGCTGGCTCGACTGGTACAGCGGCCCCAGCCAACCCCAGTTTCAGTTGCCCCCGGGCAGCGTCGATGCGCACTGCCATGTGTTCGGACCGGGTGATCAGTTCCCCTACGCACCCGAGCGCAAGTACACGCCCTGCGACGCCAGCTGGCAGCAGCTCTTCGCCCTGCGTGACCACCTGGGCTTCGCGCGCAATGTGATCGTGCAAGCCACTTGCCACGGCGCCGACAACCGCGCTTTGATCGACGCGCTGGAGCGCTCGGGCGGCAAGGCGCGCGGCGTGGCCACCGTCAAGCGCAGCGTCACCGACACCGAGCTGCAGGCCATGCACGCGGCCGGTGTGCGCGGTGTGCGTTTCAACTTCGTCAAGCGCCTGGTCGACTTCACGCCCAAGGACGAACTGCTCGAGATCGCCGCCCGCATCGCGCCCCTGGGCTGGCATGTGGTGATCTACTTCGAGGCGGTCGATCTGCCTGAGCTGTGGGACTTCTTCACCGCGCTGCCCACCACCGTGGTGGTGGACCACATGGGCCGCCCCGACGTGAAAAAGCCGATCGACGGCCCCGAGTTCTCGCTGTTCATGAAGTTCATGCGCGAGCACCCCAACGTCTGGAGCAAGGTCAGTTGCCCCGAGCGTCTGTCGGTCAGCGGCCCGTCGGCTCTGAATGGCGAGCGTACGGCCTACCGCGACGTCGTGCCCTTCGCCCGCCAGGTGGTCGAGACCTTCCCCGATCGCGTGTTGTGGGGCACCGACTGGCCGCACCCGAACCTGAAGGACCACATGCCCGACGACGGCCTGCTGGTGGACTTCATCCCGCACATCGCGACCACCCCCGAACTGCAGAAAAAGCTGCTGGTGGACAATCCGATGCGCTTGTATTGGAAAGACTGACATGGCTCTGGATAAACCCTACCTGGACGTGCCCGGCACGACCATCTTCGACGCCGATCAAAGCCGCAAGGGCTATTGGCTCAATCAGTTTTGCATGAGCCTGATGAAAGCCGAGAACCGCACCCGCTTCAAGGCTGACGAGCGCGCGTACCTGGACGAATGGGCCATGACCGAGGACCAGAAGCAGGCCGTGCTCGCGCGCGACCTCAATCGCTGCATCAGCCTGGGCGGCAACATCTACTTTCTGGCCAAGATCGGTGCCACCGACGGCAAGAGCTTCCAGCAAATGGCTGGCAGCATGACCGGCATGAGCGAAGAGGACTACCGCAACATGATGATCAAGGGCGGCCGCTCGGTCGAAGGCAATCGCTACATCGGGGAGAAAAAATAAATGGCCCGCATCACCGCCAGCGTCTACTCCTCGCACGTGCCGGCCATCGGCGCGGCGCTCGACCTGGGCAAGACGCACGAAGACTATTGGCAGCCCCTGTTCAAGGGGTATGAGTTCGTCAAGCAGTGGGAACAGGCGCAAAAGCCCGACGTGGTCTTTCTTGTCTACAACGACCACGCCACCGCCTTCAGCCTCGATTTCATTCCCACCTTCGCCATCGGCACCGCCGCCGACTTCACGCCCGCCGATGAGGGCTGGGGCCCGCGCCCTGTGCCGCAGGTGCTCGGTCACCCGGAGTTGGCGGCGCACATCGCGCAGTCGGTGATCCAACAAGACTTCGACCTGACCATCGTCAACAAGATGGACGTCGACCACGGCCTGACCGTGCCCCTGTCGCTGATGTTCGGCCAGCCCCAGGCCTGGCCCTGCCGCGTGATTCCGTTTGCGGTGAACGTGGTCCAGTATCCGGTGCCCTCGGGCCGTCGTTGCCTGAACCTGGGCAAGGCGATCCGCAAGGCCATCGAGACATTCGATCAGGATCTGAACGTGCAAATCTGGGGCACCGGTGGTATGAGCCACCAGCTGCAGGGTCCGCGCGCGGGCTTGATCAACAAAGAGTTTGACAACGCCTTCCTGGACCGCCTGATCGCTGATCCCGAGGGCCTGGCCGATATGCCGCATATCCACTACGTGCGCGAGGCCGGCTCCGAGGGCATCGAGCTGGTGATGTGGCTGATCGCGCGCGGCGCCATGGGCGATCTGGCCGGCGGGGCCGCACCCACGCTCAAGCACCGCTTCTACCATGTGCCTGCATCCAATACGGCCGTGGGCCATCTGATTCTGGAGGAAAGCAAATGACCATCAAGGTAGCCCTGGCCGGTGCCGGCGCATTCGGCGTCAAGCACCTGGACGGCATCAAGAACATCGCCGACGTGCAGGTCGTGTCTCTGGTGGGCCGCGAGCTGGCCAAGACACAGGAAGTGGCGGACAAGTACGGCATCCAGCATGTCACCACCGATCTGGCGCAATCGCTTGCGATCCAGGAAGTGGACGCTGTGATCCTCTGTACCCCCACGCAGATGCACGCCGCGCAAGCCATCGCCTGCATGAAGGCGGGCAAGCACGTACAGGTCGAGATTCCGCTGGCCGATAGCTTGAAGGACGCCCAGGCCGTGGTGGCCCTGCAAAAGCAGACGGGCTTGGTGGCCATGTGCGGCCACACCCGGCGCTTTAACCCCAGCCACCAGTACGTGCACAAGAAGATCCAGGCCCGTGAGTTCAACATCCAGCAACTGGACGTGCAGACGTATTTCTTTCGTCGCACCAACATGAACGCCCTGGGTCAGGCACGAAGCTGGACCGACCACCTGCTGTGGCACCACGCCGCGCACACGGTCGATCTGTTCGCCTACCAGTGCGGCAGCCCCATCGTGAAGGCCAACGCCATCCAAGGCCCCATCCACCCGACGCTGGGCATCGCCATGGACATGAGCATCCAGCTCAAGGCGGCGAACGGCGCGATCTGCACCCTGAGCCTGTCGTTTAACAACGACGGCCCCCTGGGCACCTTCTTTCGCTACATCGGCGACACCGCGACCTACCTCGCGCGCTATGACGATCTGTTCACTGGCAAGGAAGAAAAGATCGACGTCTCGCAGGTGGATGTCTCGATGAACGGCATCGAGCTGCAAGACCGCGAGTTTTTCGCGGCCATCCGCGAAGGCCGCGCGCCCAATGCGAGCGTGGCCCAGGTGCTGCCTTGCTACGACGTCTTGCACCAACTCGAACAACAGCTGGTCTGATCATGCACACGCGCGCACTCGGTCCCTTCCAGGTCAGCGCCATCGGCCTGGGCTGCATGAATCTGTCTTACGCCTATGGCGTTCCGCCCGACGAGGCCTATGGCGCGCGCGTCTTGATGACAGCGCTGGAAGCCGGTGTCACCCATTTCGACACTGCGGCGCTTTATGGCTTTGGCGTCAACGAAACGCTGGTGGGCAAGACGCTCAAGGCGCACCGCCACCAGATCACGCTGGCCAGCAAGGGTGGCATGGCGGGCGTACCCGGGCCCGAGGGCAAGCCGGTGCGCGTGATTGACGGGCGCCCCGAGACGATCCGCCGCAACTGCGAAGACAGTCTGCGCCGTCTGCAGACCGACGTGATTGACCTGTACTACCTGCATCGATGGGACAAGAAGGTGCCCATCGAAGACAGCGTGGGCGAGATGAGTCGCCTGGTGGAGGCGGGTAAGGTGCGCACCCTGGGTCTGTCCGAGGTGTCGGCGGGGACACTGCGGCGCGCGCATGCGGTGCACCCCATCACCGCCTTGCAGACCGAGTACTCGCTCTGGACTCGCGAGTCCGAGATCGCGGTGCTGCAGGCCTGTCGCGAACTGGGCGTGGCCTTCGTGGCCTTCAGCCCGGTGGCCCGCGGCTTTCTGGCCGATGCCGTGCACGATGTGCAGGCCTTGGTCCCCGGCGATATCCGAAGGGCCATGCCGCGCTTCGCGCCGGACACCCATGCGGCCAATCTGCGCCTGCTGTCCGACTACCGCGCGCTCGCGCGTGAGGCCGGTTGCACGCCGGCGCAGCTCGCCCTGGCCTGGCTGCTGGCGCAAGGCCCGGACATCCTGCCCATACCGGGCACCAGCCGAATCGAGCACCTATTGGACAACCTGGGCGCTGCCGATCTCAACCTGTCGGCCGACCTGCTGGCGCGCGCGGACGCCTTGATCAATCAGAACACCGTGGCGGGTTCGCGCTACGGGACGCAGTCGCAGTTGGAAGTGGATACCGAGACCTTCCCCGCCTGACATCGGCGCAGGCATGAAAAAAGGGACCCTCGGGTCCCTTTTTCGATGGGCAGACGCCTTACAGCGTGTCAATAAAACTGCGCAGCTTGTCCGAGCGGCTCGGGTGCTTGAGCTTGCGCAGGGCCTTGGCTTCGATCTGACGAATCCGCTCGCGCGTCACGTCGAACTGCTTGCCCACTTCTTCCAGCGTGTGGTCGGTGGACATCTCGATGCCAAAGCGCATGCGCAGCACCTTGGCCTCGCGCGGGGTGAGCGAGTCCAGGATGTCCTTGACCACATCGCGCAAGCCCGCCTGCATCGCCGCCTCGATAGGGGCGGTGTTGTTGGTGTCCTCGATGAAATCGCCCAGGTGGGAGTCGTCGTCGTCGCCGATGGGGGTTTCCATCGAGATCGGCTCCTTGGCGATCTTCATGATCTTGC
>CANHSE010000031.1 GCA_947463025.1 Comamonadaceae bacterium | reverse complement strand
TGGCGTTGACGTTGACGTAAACGTCAGATGTAATCACGCATTCTAGGCAGGGGCGCTAGGCCGCCCTGTCGCAGGCAGCACACCGGCTGCCTGGCGGCCCAGCCTCTTTGATCACTGCACTGTCATGGCGACCCAGACCTATTCCATCAGCGACCTGGCCCAGGAATTCGACCTCACCACGCGCGCGATGCGCTTTTACGAGGACATGGGGTTGCTACAGCCCCAGCGCACCGGCCCAGGGGGGCGCAACCGCACCTACAGCGCCCGTGACCGCACCCGTTTGAAGCTCACGCTGCGTGCCAAGCGGCTGGGGCTGTCGCTGTCGGAGGCGCGCGAGATCATCGACATGTACGACAGCCCGCGCGACACCGGTCCGCAGCTGCGCAAGTTCCTGGACGTGCTGGCCCAGCACCGGCGCCAGCTCGAGGAGCAGATGGCCGACCTCGAGGCCAACCTCGAAGAGGTCAAGGCCCACGAACGCGAAGCCCGTGCCTTGCTGACGCGCGCGGGCAAGGCGCCCCGGGGCAAGGCTGTCGCGGCATAATTGACGTTTACGTAAACGTCAACTGCAAGCTGTCGTCTCGTTGCCCGCCGCCCTCTGATCGGACCGCCCCATGCCCCCCGCCCTCGAGCCCCGTGACCCTGACTTCGCCCCCCGTGTGCGCGCCAGCTTCGGGCGCCAGGCCGCCATGGACACGATCGGCGCAGCGCTCGAATCCGTTGAGGCGGGTCGGGTTGTGATCGGCCTGCCTTTTTCCACGCGCCTGACGCAGCAACATGGCTTCTTGCACGCGGGCATGGTGGCCACCGCGCTCGATTCGGCCTGCGGCTATGCGGCGGCCACGCTCATGCCCGCCGACGCCGGTGTGCTCACCATCGAATTCAAGATCAATCTGATGGCGCCTGCCGAGGGCCAGCGCTTTCGCATGGTGGGTCAGGTGATCAAGCCGGGGCGCACCGTCACCTTCACCGAAGGCCAGGCCTGGGCAGTCGATGCCCAAGGCGGCGAAAAACTTATCGCCACGCTGGTGGCCACCCTCATGACCGTGACCGGCCGCGAAGGCATCCGTCACTGACCGATTCATTGATCCAGGGAGAAAGAAGCATGAACCTGCCAGGCCTGAACTTCCAGCTCGGAGAGGACATCGACGCGCTGCGTGACGCCGTGCGTGATTTCGCACAAGCCGAGATCGCACCGCGCGCCGCCGAGATCGACCACAGCGACCAGTTCCCCATGGACCTGTGGCGCAAGATGGGCGACCTGGGGGTGCTGGGCATCACCGTGTCCGAGGAATATGGCGGCGCCAACATGGGCTACCTGGCCCACATGATCGCGATGGAGGAAATCTCGCGTGCCTCGGCTTCGGTGGGCCTGTCGTATGGCGCGCACTCTAATCTGTGCGTCAACCAGATCAAGCGCAATGGCACCGCCGCCCAGAAAGACAAGTACCTGCCTAAGCTGATCTCGGGCGAGCATGTCGGGGCCCTCGCCATGAGCGAGCCGGGCGCAGGCTCTGACGTGATCTCCATGAAGCTCAAGGCCGAAGACAAGGGCGGCTACTACGTCCTCAATGGCAACAAGATGTGGATCACCAACGGCCCCGACGCCGACACTCTGGTGGTCTACGCCAAGACCGAGCCCGAACTGGGTGCACGCGGCGTCACCGCTTTCCTGATCGAAAAGGGCATGAAGGGCTTTTCGATCGCGCAAAAGCTGGACAAGCTCGGTATGCGAGGCAGCCACACCGGCGAGCTGGTGTTCCAGAACGTCGAGGTGCCGGCGGCCAACGTGCTGGGGGCGGTCAATGGCGGCGCCAAGGTGCTGATGTCGGGGCTGGACTATGAGCGAGCGGTGCTGGCCGCTGGGCCCATTGGCATCATGCAGGCCGTCATGGACAACGTGGTACCTTATATCCACGACCGCAAGCAGTTTGGCCAGAGCATCGGCGAGTTCCAGTTGATCCAGGGCAAGGTGGCCGATATGTACACCGTGCTGCAGGCCGGACGTGCCTTCTGCTACACGGTGGGCAAGAACCTGGACATGCTGGGCGCCGAGCATGTGCGCCAGGTGCGCAAGGACTGCGCCTCGGTCATTCTCTGGTGCGCCGAAAAGGCCACCTGGATGGCGGGCGAGGGCATCCAGGTGTTTGGCGGCAATGGCTACATCAACGAATACCCGCTGGGACGTCTGTGGCGCGATGCCAAGCTCTATGAGATTGGCGCTGGCACCAGCGAGATCCGTCGCATGCTGATTGGCCGCGAGCTGTTTGCCGAGACGATGTAGGGCCGCATGAGCCGCGAACTCGACCACCTCTTTGCGCACAACCGGGCCTGGGCCGCCCAGATGGAGCACGAGCGCCCCGGCTTCTTCACCGCGCTGCGGGCGCAGCAGGAGCCGCGCTATATGTGGATCGGTTGCAGTGATTCGCGCGTGCCAGCCAATCAGATCACCGGGCTAGAACCGGGCGAGGTGTTCGTGCACCGCAACGTCGCCAATGTGGTGGTGCCCACCGACCTCAATTGCCTGTCCACCATTCAGTATGCCGTCGACCTGCTCAAGGTGGGCCACCTGATGGTGGTCGGGCACTACGGCTGCGGCGGCGTGCAGGTGGCCTTGAATGGCACCCGCGTGGGCCTGGCCGATAACTGGCTGCGCCACATCAAGGACGTCGCCAGCCGCCACAGTGCGCTCATGGAAGCGACCGCTGCCGCCCATCGTCTGGACGTGCTGTGCGAACTCAATGTGATCGAGCAGGTGGTCAATGTGGCTCAGACCACCGTGGTCCAGGACGCCTGGGGCCGGGGGCAGTCATTGACCTTGCACGGCTGGATCTATGGTGTGTCGGATGGCCTGCTGAAGAACCTGCACATGACCGCCAACGGTCAGGGCGACCTCGAGCGCGTGTACCGGACCGCCGTCGAGGCCCTGGGCGCGGACCGCGTCTGATTCACCCCACCCACGGAGTACCCGCCGCGATGTTCCCCCAGCAGCTCGATTCCCCGCTGGCCTATGACATCGCCAAGGCGATGATGGACGGCTTCAACCGCCACTACCGCCTGTTTCGCACCGAATCGGCCCAGGCCAAGCACCGCTTCGAGACCGCCGACTGGCATGGCCAGCAACGTGGACAGCGCGAACGGATCGAGTTCTATGACCTGCGGGTGCGGGAAGCGTCGGTGCGCCTCGAAAAGGAATTTCGCGCCCACGAGCAGCCCATGGAGGTGTGGCAACAGGTCAAGCTGCATTACATCGGCTTGCTGATTGACCACCATCAGCCCGAGCTCGCCGAGACCTTCTTCAACTCGGTGAGCACCAAGATCCTGCACCGCACGTATTTTCATAACGAGTTCATCTTCGTGCGGCCCGCGGTCAGTACCGAGTACATCGAAAACGACGAGCCGGCTGCCAAGCCCACCTACCGGGCCTACTACCCGGGGCGCGACAGCCTGCATGCGACGATGGTGCGGATCATCGACAACTTCCAGCTGCAGCGGCCGTTTCAGGACCTGGCGCGTGACGCGCGTCACGTGGTGGATGCTCTGAACGTGCGCCTCGCGCAGATGGCGCTGCGCGCCAATTTTCAGATCCAGGTATTGTCGTCCTTGTTCTATCGGAACAAGGGTGCCTATGTGGTGGGCAAGATCATCAACGGCTTCAACGAAGTGCCCTTCGCGCTGCCGATCCTGCACGGTGACGATGGCAAGTTGGTGATCGACGCCTGCCTCTCGAGCGAGGATGATCTGCTGGTCCTGTTCTCGTTCGCGCGGGCCTACTTCATGGTGGACATGGAGGTGCCCTCGGCCTATGTGCAGTTTCTGCGCTCGCTCATGCCGCGCAAACCGCGCGGCGAGATTTACAACGCGCTGGGGCTGGCCAAGCAAGGCAAGACGCTTTTCTACCGGGATTTCCTCTATCACCTGCGCCACTCCAGCGACAAGCTGCGTATCGCACCTGGCATCAAGGGCATGGTGATGCTGGTGTTTGACCTGCCGTCCTTCCCCTACGTCTTCAAGATCATCAAGGACTACTACCCGCCGCAAAAGGACACCACCCGCGAGCAGATCAAGGGCAAGTACTTGTTGGTGAAACAGCATGACCGGGTGGGCCGCATGGCCGACACCCTGGAGTACAGCGAGGTGGCCTTTGCCCGTGACCGCTTCGAAGACGACCTGATCGAGGAGATCCGCAAGTTCGCCCCCAGCCAGTTGGAGATCTCTGACCGCGACGGCGACGGCCAGGAAGAGGTGATCATCAAGCACCTGTACATCGAGCGGCGGATGATCCCCCTGAACATTTACCTGCAGGAGGCCTTTGATGCCGGCGACACCGAGCAGGTGGAGCGCGCCGTGATCGAATACGGCAATGCCATCAAGGACCTGGTGGCCGCCAACATCTTCCCCGGCGACATGCTCTGGAAAAACTTTGGCGTCACCCGCAACGGCAAGGTGGTGTTCTACGACTACGACGAGATCGAGTACATCACCGACTGCAACTTTCGCCGTGTACCGCCGCCGCGCAACGAAGAAGATGAAATGTCGGGCGAGATCTGGTACTCGGTCGGCCCGCACGATGTGTTCCCCGAAACCTTCGGCCCTTTCCTTCTGGGTCACCCCGGGGTGCGCGAGGTGTTCATGCGCCATCACCCCGACCTGCTGGACTCCGCCTTCTGGCAAAGCCACAAAGAGCGGATCGAGTCGGGCCATGTCTTCGATGTCTTTCCCTACGAGCCCGACAGGCGCTTCGTCGCCGGCGCGGAGGGTCACCATGCGTGAGGCCTGGGAGCTGGCCAGCTTCGTCGTGACGGCGCTGGGTCTGCCCTTTGCGATCGCCTTCTTTGCCTGGGAGCAGCGCAAGGAGCGTGACAACGAGGAGGAGGCGGGCTACCAGCTGCTGTCCGACGCCTACAACGATTTCCTGAAGGTGGTTCTTGCGCATCCCGACCTGCAGCTGCGCACCAGCACCGCACTGCCGAACCCGACGCCCGAGCAGCATGAGCGCATGCTGGTCATCTTCGACATGCTGGTCTCGCTGTTCGAGCGCGCTTACCTGGTTGCCTACAAGCCCCGCATGGACGACACCCAGCGTCGCCGCTGGAACAGCTGGGACGACTACATGCGCGAGTGGTGCCGGCGCGAAGATTTCCACAACGCGTTGCCCTTGATGCTGCGCGGCGAGGATCCCGAGTTTCAGCAGTACCTTTGCCGCGTCGCCCAGGAGGAGCGCGGCACCCCCGTGCAACTCTTTGAATCTGAAAGGACCTCTCATGCCTGAATCCATCGTCATCGTCAGCGCCGCGCGCACGCCCATGGGCGCCTTCCAGGGCGATTTCACCGCCCTGTCCGCCCACGACCTGGGGGGCACCGCGATTCGCGCCGCCATCGAGCGCGCCGGCGTTGCGCCCGACGCGGTGGGTGAGGTCTTGTTTGGTAACTGCCTGATGGCCGGTCAGGGTCAGGCGCCGGCGCGCCAGGCGGCATTTAAGGGCGGCCTGCCCAAGTCGGCGGGCGCGGTCACTTTGTCCAAGATGTGCGGCTCGGGCATGCGCGCAGCCATGTTCGCCCATGACATGCTGCTGGCGGGCAGCCATGAGGTGGTGGTGGCCGGTGGCATGGAGAGCATGACCAACGCGCCCTATCTGCTGCTCAAAGGGCGCGGCGGCTACCGCATGGGCCATGACCGTGTGTACGACCACATGATGCTCGATGGCCTCGAAGACGCTTACGAGGCCGGCCGCTCCATGGGCACCTTCGGCGAGGATTGCGCCGCCAAATACAAGTTCAGCCGCGAGGCGCAAGACCACTTCGCCACCACCAGCGTGCAACGCGCCAAGGCCGCCACCGAATCGGGCGCCTTTGCCAAGGAGATCGTGCCGGTCACCGTCAAGAGCCGCGCCGGTGAGGTGGTGGTTTCGGTCGACGAGGGCCCGGGCAAGGTCAAGTTGGACAAGATCGCCACGCTCAAACCCGCATTCAAGAAAGACGGCACGATCACCGCCGCCTCGTCGTCGTCGATTAACGACGGTGCCGCCGCTCTGGTCATGATGTCCGAGAGCACCGCCAAGCGCCTGGGTTGCAAGCCCTTGGCCCGCGTGGTGGCCCATGGCACCCACGCCCAGGAGCCCGAGTGGTTCACCACCGCGCCGGTGGGCGCCACGCAAAAAGCGCTGGCCAAGGCCGGCTGGAAGGTGTCCGACGTCGATCTGTGGGAAGTGAACGAGGCCTTCGCCGTCGTGCCCATGGCGCTGATGCACGAGTTGAAGGTCTCGCACGACATCGTCAACGTCAATGGCGGCGCCTGCGCGCTGGGGCACCCGATTGGGGCCTCGGGCGCGCGCATTCTGGTCACCCTGATCCATGCCCTACAGGCGCGCGGCAAGAAGCGCGGTCTGGCCACGCTGTGCATCGGCGGCGGCGAGGGCACGGCCATGGCGATCGAGCTGGTGTAATCCGCCCATGCTGCTCACCCCTGACCAGGACATGATCCGCGAGGCCGTGCGCGCCTTCGCGCAGGAGCAACTCTGGCCCCATGCTGCGCGCTGGGACCGCGAGCATGTGTTTCCGCGCGAGGCGCATCAGGGCCTGGCCGCCCTGGGCGCCTACGGCATCTGTGTGCCCGAAACCTACGGCGGGGCCCAGCTCGATTACGTGAGTCTGGCCCTGGTGCTTGAGGAAGTGGCGGCGGGTGATGGCGGCACCAGCACCGCCATCAGCGTCACCAACTGCCCGGTCAACGCCATCTTGATGCGCTATGGCAGCGAGGCACAAAAGCGCCGCTGGCTCACGCCGCTGGCGCGCGGCGAGATGCTGGGCGCCTTTTGCCTGACCGAGCCCCATGTGGGCAGCGACGCCTCGGCCCTGCGCACCACTGCCGTCAAGCAAGGCGACGACTATGTCATCCAAGGCGTCAAGCAGTTCATCACCTCGGGCAAGAACGGGCATGTGGCCATCGTCATCGCCGTCACCGACAAGGGCGCGGGCAAGAAGGGCATGAGCGCTTTTCTGGTGCCCACTGACACGCCCGGCTATGTCGTGGCGCGTCTGGAAGACAAGGTGGGCCAGCACTCGAGCGACACCGCGCAGATCAACTTTGACCAGTGCCGCATTCCCGCCGAGAACCGCATCGGCGAGGAGGGCGAGGGCTACCGCATCGCGCTGTCGGCGCTCGAAGGCGGCCGCATCGGTATCGCCGCGCAGAGCGTAGGCATGGCCCGCAGCGCCTACGAAGCGGCCCTGACCTATGCCAAGGAGCGCCAGAGTTTTGGCACCGCCATCTTCAACCACCAGGCGGTGGGCTTTCGCCTGGCCGATTGCGCGACGCAGCTCGAAGCGGCCCGCCAACTGGTGTGGCATGCGGCCAGCCTGCGCGATGCCGACCGGCCTTGCCTCAAAGAGGCCGCGATGGCCAAGCTCTTTGCCAGCGAGATCGCCGAGCAGGTGTGCAGCGCCGCGATCCAGACCCTGGGCGGCTACGGCTATGTGAGCGATTTTCCTGTCGAGCGCATCTGGCGTGATGTGCGGGTGTGCCAGATCTACGAAGGCACCTCGGACGTTCAAAAAATCATCATTCAGCGTGCACTCTGAGCCTTTGCGTTTTGACGCCGTCTTGTTCGATTGCGACGGCGTGTTGGTGGACAGCGAGCCGATCACCAATGGCGTGCTGCGTGACATGCTCGAAGAAGCCGGCTGGTCGCTCACGCCGCAGGACTGCATGCGGCTGTTCGTCGGAAAAGCGGTCAAAGATGAAAGCGCTCGTATCGAGGCGCACACAGGAAAGCCCCTGACCGAAGCGTGGCTGGCCGCATTTCGCGAGCGGCGCAACCAGCAGCTGCTCGCGCGTCTGGAGCCGATACGCGAGGCGCCGCAGGCCGTGGCGGCGGTTTATGCGCATCACGGCGGGCGTATTGCCTGTGCCTCGGGCGCCGACCTGTTCAAGGTCCAACTGCAACTGAAAAAAACCGGGATGCTGCGCTGGTTCGAGGGCCGCATCTTCAGCGGCCACGACCTGCCGCGGTCCAAGCCGCATCCGGATGTTTACCTCGCGGCGGCAGCAGCCCTGTCGGCCGACCCGCGCCGGTGTGCGGTGGTGGAAGATACCGTGACCGGTGTGACCGCGGGCGTCGCGGCAGGCGCCACGGTGTTCGGCTACAGCCCGCCCGAGCTGGGGCACGACGCGCCCGCTGCCTTGCGCGCTGCGGGGGCGGTGACCGTGTTCACCGACATGGCGCACCTCCCGCGCCTGCTGGCGACCTGGCCCTGAGCTAGCGTCGGTCGGGCGGCTGCCGGTAGCGAAGTTTCATCAGCAACACGGCCAGCGCCAGGGTCAGGGTGATGGCATTGGCCACCGTGATCGGCATATTGCGCAGCGTCAGACCATAGACCAGCCAGAGCGCCACCCCGGCGGTGAAGAGGCTGTACATGCCCAGCGAAATACCGCTCACGTCGCGCGAGCGAAACGTCTTCCAGGCCTGTGGCACGAAGGCCGCCGTGGTCAGCGTCGCGGCGATGTAGCCGAGGAGGTCTTGAATGTCCATGGATGGGAGGTATTGTCCCAGACGGCGGCACAATCCCATCCGCTTCAAGCTTCTCAGAACGGTCTCCCCATGAAATTCAAGATGGCCCCCAACTCGGTGTTTGCGATCCTGCTGCGCAAGCCTTGGTGGATCAGCTTCGCACTGGCCAGTGTGTTTGTGCTGGTGGCCTTTGCGCTCTTGCCGGAGGACCTGCAGGTCGTCGGCTCGCTGGGCGCGATTCCTTTTTTCGTGATCAGTGGCGTGGCATTCGTACGCCAGTGGAACGCTCCGAGTGAACGCGAGGTCGAGGCGCTGACGCAGGCGGTGTCCGTCATGAGCTGGACCGATTTTTCCAAGGCGCTCACCCAGGCCTATACCGCCCAGGGTTATTCGGTGCGCGCCATCGATGGTGGCGCCGATCTGCGGCTCGAACGCGAGGGCCGCATCGCCCTGGTGGCGGCGCGTCGCTGGAAAGCGGCGCGTCATGGCGAAGAGGGGATCCAGAGTCTGATGGATGCCATCGCGCGCGAGGGGGCGAGCGAAGCCCATTACCTGGCTTTGGGCGAACTCACGCCGGGCGCCCAGCGGCTGATGCGCCAGCACGGGGTGCACAGCGTGCAGGCCACGCAATTGGCGCAGTTGCTGCGCGGGGTCTTGCCCTCGAAACGCTGACGCGGCCAGCCGGCCCCGCGCTCATGCCTGCAGGCGACGCCGGTAATCGGCGGGCGAGGTGCCCGTCCAGCCGCGGAATGCCCGGATGAAGCTTTTCTCGTTGCGAAAGCCCACATCTGCCGCCACCTGCTTGACGGGCCGCGCGCTGCGCTGAAGCAGCTCGCGCGCACGGGCGCTGCGCACTTCGTCCTTGAGCTGTTGCAGGCTCGCCCCTTCGTCCTTGAGCTGCCGATGCAGGGTGCGTGCGGACAGATTCAAAAGCGCTGCGATGCCCTCGGCGTCGTGAGCGGCCTGCGCCTGCGTCGCCAGCACCTGCCGCACCTGTTGCACCAGCAGTCGGTCGCGGCGGTACTGGCGCACGGTCAGGGGTAGCGCGCGCTGCAGCATCTGGCCCAGGGCCTGCTCGTCGCGGCGCAGGGGCAGGGCCAGATAGCGCGCGTCAAAGCGTACCTCGGCGCGCTCCGTGCCAAAGCGCAGCGGGCCCGGGAACATATGGCGGTAAGCCGCCGCATGCGGTGGGCTGGCGTAGGGAAAGCTCGCCCCTTGCAGTGGGATGCGCGAATCGATGAACCAGGACGAGAGGCCCAGGATGTTGCGCAGCACATGGACCAGGCTGAACTCGCGCCGGTCTGCGTCAAGCGCGGTGTGGCGCGACTCTTCGTCGACCACGATCGCTGCGCTCGTGCCTTGGGTGATCAGGCGCAGGCGGATGTCGTCGGTGATCAGGCCGTGATGGCGGCACCAGCGCTGGATGGCCCGCCCGAGGTCGGGTGCGCTCAGCGAGGCCCGCGCCAGCATCCCGTAGCTGCCCCAGGGCAGGCGCCGGTTGTAGGCGCCCAGGGCTTCGTCGTCCAGCGCCTGCATGGCGGCCCCCGAGAGCCATTCCATCTGCAAGGCGCTGATTCGGCCGCGCGCCTTTTGCAATTCGCTTGGCGTGATCTGTGCCACCTTGAGGGCTGTATCGGGCGCAATCCCACCGCGCCGTAAGGCGCTCACGATGACTCTCGCATACGCCATCGGCGTGGCGTGAGTCGGGGCAGCAGCAGGGACGGCAGAAGTCACACGAAAGTGTCGCAAGAAATGGCAGGATTTGCAACCTCGCTGGCGCGACATCGGCGCCCGCCTTCCCTAAGCTAGCCGGCAGTCTGTCACGAGGATTCCCATGTCCCCTATCGCGTCACAACTCAATCCGAGATCGGCCGATTTCCAGGCCAACGCCCAGGCCATGCGCGCCCTGGTCGATGACCTGCGCACGCAAGTGGCCCGTGTTGCAGTCGGTGGCGGCGAGGCCGCCCGCGCCAAGCACACCGCGCGCGGCAAGCTGCTGCCCCGCGAGCGGGTGCAGATGCTGCTCGATCCGGGCACGCCCTTTCTTGAATTGGCGCCGCTGGCGGCCCACGGCATGTACAACGGCGACGCGCCCTGCGCGGGCCTGATCGCCGGCATCGGGCGGGTCAGTGGCGTCGACTGCATGATCGTGTGCAACGACGCCACAGTGAAGGGCGGCACCTACTACCCCATGACGGTCAAGAAGCACCTGCGGGCGCAGGAGGTGGCGCAGCAAAACGGCCTGCCTTGCATCTACCTGGTCGATTCGGGCGGTGCCAACCTGCCCAATCAGGACGAGGTCTTTCCCGATCGGGACCACTTCGGACGCATCTTCTACAACCAGGCCCAGATGTCCGCACAAGGCATCGCGCAGGTGGCCGTGGTGATGGGGTCTTGCACCGCCGGCGGCGCCTATGTGCCCGCCATGAGCGACGAGACCATCATCGTCAAGGACCAGGGCACTATTTTTCTGGGCGGACCGCCACTGGTGAAGGCCGCCACCGGCGAGGTGGTGAGCGCCGAAGACCTGGGCGGCGGCGATGTGCACACGCGCCTGTCTGGTGTGGCCGACCACCTGGCACAAAACGATCTGCATGCCTTGTCGCTGGCGCGCCAGATTGCCGCCACCTTCAACCGTGCCAAGACGCCCGCCACCGTGCTGCGCGAGCCGCAGCCTCCAAAGTACGACGCCTCGGAGCTCTATGGCGTGGTGCCGGTGGACACGCGCAAACCCTTTGATGTGCGCGAGATCATTGCCCGCATCGTCGACGCGTCTGAGTTCCACGAATTCAAGGCGCGCTTTGGTGCCACGCTGGTGTGCGGCTTTGCGCACATCGAAGGCATGCCGGTGGGCATCATTGCCAACAACGGCATCCTGTTTGGTGAGTCCGCGCAAAAGGGCGCGCACTTCATCGAGTTGTGTTGCCAGCGCAAGGTGCCGTTGGTGTTCTTGCAAAACATCACCGGCTTCATGGTGGGCCGCAAGTACGAGAACGAGGGCATTGCCCGTCACGGCGCCAAGATGGTCACGGCGGTGGCCACAGCCAATGTGCCCAAATTCACGGTCATCATCGGCGGCAGCTACGGCGCGGGCAATTACGGCATGTGCGGACGCGCCTATTCGCCGCGCTTTCTCTGGATGTGGCCCAACGCGCGCATCTCTGTGATGGGCGGCGAGCAGGCCGCCAGCGTGATGGCGACGGTGCGCCGCGACGGCATCGAGGCCAAAGGCGGCAGTTGGAGCGCCGACGAAGAGGCGAAGTTCAAGCAGCCGCTGCTGGATCAATTCGCCCACCAGTCACACCCCTATTACGCCAGCGCCCGGCTGTGGGACGACGGCATCATCGATCCCGCCGACACGCGCCGCGTGCTGGCGCTGGGACTGTCGGCCTCGCTCAATGTGCCGATTCCTGACGCCCGGTTTGGCGTGTTCCGGATGTGAGGCTGAAGATGTCGATGAAAGATTTGATCGGACGCGTCACCACCCGGGCGCTCCACCACCCTGGGAGAACGCAATGAAACACCTGGACCTGCGTTTTGACGCGGGCGTGTCCACGGTCACGCTCAATCGCCCTGAGGTACGCAACGCCTTCAACGAGGAGGTGATCGCCGAGCTCACGGCGGTTTTCCTCGAGCTGGGGCGCCGTCCTGAGGTGCGCTGTGTCGTGCTGGCCGCCAGCGGCACCGCGTTTTGCGCCGGCGCCGACCTGAACTGGATGAAGCGCATGGCCGGCTACTCGCGCGACGAAAACCTGGACGACGCGAGCGCCCTGGCGCGTATGCTGGAAGTGATCTACCAATGTCCCAAGCCCACGATCGCCAAGGTGCAAGGCGATGTGTACGCAGGGGGCCTGGGGCTGGTGACGGCCTGCGACATCGCCATCGCCGCCGACACTGCGCACTATTGCGTGAGCGAAGTGCGTATCGGTCTGATCCCCGCGACCATCAGCCCTTACTTGATACGCGCCATGGGTGCACGCGCTGCGCACCGCTGGTTCCTGACCGCCGAGCGTTTCGGTGCAGCGCAGGCCGCCCTCTGCGGCCTCATACATGAAGCTGTGCCCGCGGGCGATCTGGACGCGCGGGTCGCGGCCTTGGCGCACACCCTGGTGCAGGCCGGGCCCGAGGCCATCAAGGCCTGCAAGACGCTGCTGCATGACGTGGCCGGCCAGGAGATGAGCGACAGCTTGCTGCAGGACACCGCCGAACGCATCGCCGAGATCCGCGTCACGCCCGAGGGGCGTGAGGGCATTGGCGCTTTTCTGGACAAGCGCAAGCCGAACTGGCTGGCGGGCGAGGGGAAATGACCATGTTCACGAAGATTCTGATCGCCAATCGGGGTGAAATCGCTTGCCGCGTGGCCGCGACCGCCCGCCGGATGGCGGTGCGCACTGTTGCCGTCTACTCCGACGCTGACGTGAACGCCAAGCACGTGGCCGCCTGTGACGAAGCCGTCCACATCGGCGGCAATGCACCGGCCGACAGCTACTTGCGCTGGGAGCGCATCCTAGAAGCCGCTCGCGCCACCGGCGCGCAAGCCATTCATCCAGGCTATGGCTTTCTGAGCGAGAACGAAGAATTCGCCCAGGCCTGCGCCGATGCGGGCCTGGTCTTCATCGGCCCACCGCCCTCGGCCATTCAGGCCATGGGCCTGAAGGCCGAGTCCAAGCAGCTGATGGAAAAGGCCGGTGTGCCGCTGGTGCCGGGTTACCACGGCAGCCGCCAGGAGCCGCAATTCCTGCAGGGCGAGGCCGAGCGCATTGGCTATCCCGTCTTGATCAAGGCCAGTGCCGGCGGCGGCGGCAAGGGCATGCGCGCGGTCGACAAGGCTGCCGACTTTGATGCCGCGCTGGCGTCTTGCAAACGCGAAGCCGCCAATAGCTTTGGCGACGACGCGGTGCTGATCGAAAAGTACGTGCAGCGCCCGCGCCACATCGAGATCCAGGTCTTTGGCGACACGCAGGGCCACTACGTCTGGCTGTTCGAGCGCGATTGCTCGGTGCAGCGGCGTCACCAAAAGGTGCTGGAAGAAGCGCCCGCGCCGGGCCTGTCGCCTGCACTGCGTCGGCAAATGGGCGAGGCCGCCGTCGCCGCGGCACGTGCCGTGAGTTACGTGGGCGCCGGCACGGTGGAATTCATCGTCGAACAAAAGCCCTCGGGCGAGATGGCCTTCTTCTTCATGGAGATGAATACCCGCTTGCAGGTCGAGCACCCAGTCACCGAGGCCATCACCGGCCTCGATCTGGTGGAGTGGCAGCTGCGCGTGGCCTCGGGCGAGCCGCTGCCGCTGACCCAGGACCAGCTGCGCATCGACGGTCACGCCATCGAAGCCCGTATCTGCGCTGAAAACCCCGACAACAATTTCTTGCCTGCCACCGGCACCCTGCAGGTCTATCGCAAGCCGGCGTGCAGCAGCTTCACCCGCGCCCCAGTTCGGGTCGACGATGGTGTGCGCGAGGGCGATGCGATCTCGCCGTTTTACGACTCCATGATCGCCAAGCTGATCGTGCACGGCGCCACGCGCGAGGAGGCGCTGGCCCGCCTGGACGCTGCGCTGGCGCAGACGCAGATCGTGGGCTTGGCGACCAACGTGCAGTTTCTGCGGCATGTCGTGCGCAGTGATTCTTTTGCGCAGGCTCAGCTCGACACCGCCCTGATTCCGCGCGAGGCTGCAGCCTTGTTTCACCAACAGACCGTGTCGCTGCCGCTGGCCGCTGCGGCCGCTGTGGCGCGCACGCTGCTGAACGAGCGTTCCGGCGCAGGCCGCGATCCCTTCAGCGCCCGCGATGGCTGGCGCTCGCATGGTGAGGCTGTGCGGCGCTTTGAATTCGAATATGGCGGTGAGCGGGTCAGCGCGCACCTGACCTATCGCCATGACAGTGGCCTGCACCTGGCCGTGGGCGAGGCGGCTGGCGAACTGGTCTTCGAGGCCGAGGGCGCGCAGATCGACCTGCGCTACGCGGGCCTGCGCGAGCGGGTCACCGTGCATACGCAGGGTGAGACCGACCATGTCTTTGCCGGGCGCGGCGCGACCGCCATCGTGTCGCTGGACTTGCTGGCCCACGCCGGCGAGGGGGAGGCCGAGGGCGGGCGTCTGACCGCGCCCATGCCGGGCAAGGTGGTGTCCATCGCGGTGAAGGCGGGCGATCTCGTTTCCAAGGGGCAGGCGTTGGCGGTGATGGAGGCCATGAAGATGGAGCACACCATCGCGGCGCCCGCCGACGGCACGGTGGCCGAGGTGTTGTACGCGCCTGGCGACCAGGTGGCCGAGGGGGCCGAGTTGCTTCGGCTCTCGGAGCTGGCCTGATCGCAGCCCGCAGGCACGAAAGACCGCTCCCAACGTTGACCGCGACCTTCTGGGGAACAATGGCGCGATGCGCATCGCTGTCTGTCTCACCGAACAAAAGGCCGAGCCCTGGCTGGAGGGCTTGCGCGCCGCCTTGCCGGGCGCCGAGGTCTCGGCCTGGGCCCCCGGCGCGGCACCTGCCGACCATGCGGTGGTGTGGGCCCCGCCGCAGGCCTTCATCGACGAACAACCGGGCTTGCAAACCCTGTTCAACATCGGCGCGGGCGTCGATGCCCTGATGAAGCTGCGCCTGCCGCCCACTCTGAAGGTGGTGCGCCTGGACGACGCGGGCATGGCGGTGCAAATGGCTGATTACGTCTGCCACGCCCTGATTCGGCATTTCCGTGAGTTCGATGGCTACGAGGCCGACACCGCGCAGGGGCGCTGGTCGTTTCGCAAGCCGCGCGCGCGCAGCGAGTTTCCGGTGGGCATCCTGGGGCTGGGGGTGCTCGGTCGTCGGGTGGCGCAGGCGGTGGCGAGCTTCGAGTTTCCGGTGCAGGGCTGGAGTCGTACGCCGCAGCAGGTGCCGGGCGTGCGGGGTTACGCGGGTGATGCGCAGCTGCCGCAGTTTCTGGCGGCCACGCGCGTGCTGGTGTGTCTGTTGCCACTCACCCCAGCCACCACCGACATCCTGCGCAAGGAGACCCTCTCCCAGCTGCAGCCGGGCGGCTATGCGATCAACGTCGCACGTGGCGCCCACCTGGTCGATGCCGATTTGCTGGCGCTCCTGGACAGCGGTCATCTGGCCGGCGCGACGCTCGATGTGTTTCGCACCGAGCCGCTGCCGGCGGATCACCCCTTTTGGCGACACCCAAAGATCACCGTCACCCCCCACACCTCGGCGCGCACCTTGCGTGACGAGAGCATTGCGCAGATTGCGGGCAAAATTCGCGCCTTGCAGCGAGGCGAAGCGATTGCCGGGGTGGTCGACCCCGCACGCGGATACTGAGGACCTTATGAAACTGCCATCACGTGTCGTGCTCGTTGACGTCGGCCCGCGCGACGGGCTGCAAAACGAGAAGCAAACCGTTCCCGCCGAGGTCAAGATCGGCTTGGTGCATCGCCTGCAGGACGCGGGCCTCAAAGAGATTGAAGTCACCAGCTTCGTGAGCCCCAAGTGGGTGCCGCAGATGGCCGACAACGCGCAGGTGATGGCCGGCATCCAGCGCCGCGCCGGCGTGCGCTACGCCGTGCTCACACCCAATATGAAGGGGCTCGAGGGCGCGCTGGCCAGTGGCGTCGATGAGGTCGTGGTGTTTGGCGCGGCCAGCGAGGCGTTCAGCCAGAAAAACATCAACTGCAGCATTGAAGAGAGCATCGCGCGCTTCGCGCCGGTGGTGGAGGCGGCACGCGCGTCGGGCGTTGTGGTGCGCGGCGCGATTTCGTGTGCCGTCGGCTGCCCCTACGAGGGCGAGGTGGCGCCCGAGCGCGTCGAGCGGGTGGCG
Source organism: Comamonadaceae bacterium (assembly GCA_947463025.1). Taxonomy (GTDB): domain Bacteria; phylum Pseudomonadota; class Gammaproteobacteria; order Burkholderiales; family Burkholderiaceae_C; genus Ramlibacter. The sequence goes on along the minus strand of CANHSE010000031.1, from coordinate 4,206 downwards.
CGCCTGATGAAGCAGATCGGCGTGCAGCACATGGGCGTGGCCGACACCATCGGCGTGGGCACACCCTTGAAGGTGCAGCGCGCACTCGAGGCCGCCCTGAAGCACTACAGCGTTGACGACATCTCCGGCCATTTCCACGACACCTACGGCCAGGCTCTGGGTAATACGTTGGCGGCCCTCGAGATGGGCGTGTGGCGCTACGACACCTCGGTGGCTGGCTTGGGCGGTTGCCCCTATGCCAAGGGCGCGACTGGCAATGTGGCCACCGAGGATGTGGTCTACATGCTGCAAGGCATGGGCATCGAAACCGGCATCGATCTGGACAAGCTGGTGGATGCCGGCCACTACATCAGCGAGTTCCTGCAACGCAAGCCGAACTCGCGCGCGGCCACCGCGATCCTGAACAAGCGGGCGGCCTGAGCCGGGGCTTTGCATGTGCGGCGCTGAACTTCACTCCCTGCCCGAAGGCGTGCAGCGCGTGGCCCGCGTGCTGCAGGCGCAGGGCCACGCCCATGCGCCGGTGATGCTCGATGGCGCGGCGCGCACCGCGCAAGAGGCGGCCGACGCTCTGGGCATCGCGCTGGGCCAGATTGCCAAGAGCATCATCTTTCGCCGCCGGAGTGACGACGCGGCGGTGCTGGTAGTCACCTCCGGCGATCGGCGTGTCGACGAGAAAAAGGTCGACGCCCTGGTGGGCAAGACCGGCCGTGCCGACGCGGATTTCGTGAAGGTGCGCACCGGCTTTTCCATTGGCGGTGTCTCGCCTCTGGGGCATGTGCAGATGCCGGTGACATTGATCGACCGCGAATTGTTTCGGTTTGACGAGATCTGGGCGGCGGCGGGCCATCCCCACGCCGTGTTCAGGCTGCGCCCCCAGGATCTGGAGCGTCTGACGGGCGCCCCTGTGGCCGACGTGGTGCAGGGGGTCGCATGAAGGATCTGCGTCCCGCCTTGCTCGAGCAGGCCCGCATCCTGCTGGCGGCCGCCGAGGTCGCGCCGGGCCCGGTCCGCTCGCCCTGCATGTCGGTCTGCCGCATGGATGCGGCCAGCGGCCTGTGCGAGGGCTGTTTGCGCACGCTGGACGAAATCGGCGCGTGGTCCGATCTGGACCGCGCGCAGCGGCTGGCGGTGTGGCAGCGGATCGAGCAGCGCGCTCAGGGCGGCCCGAGCCAGGCGTGACGGCCTGCGTAGCGCTGCACCGCCCGCCACGATCCACACTCGCGCGCCACCTGCGGCCAGATGCGTTGCAGCAGATCGGATTCGGCCATCACGTCGGCGGCGGCCTCGTGACGCGCCACACACGGGATATCAAAGTGCCGCAGCCAGTCATCGAGCGCGCGCGCCTTGACCTGTGGGTGGGACACGGTGCACAGGTGGGCAATGTCCAGCCAGTCGGCCTGCAGGGGCTGCCCCAGGTGTTCGCGCGCATAGCGTTGCAGCAGGGTGCGGTCAAAGCCCGCGTGAAAGGCGAGCAGCCGCGCGCCCTGTGCCCACTGCGCGAAGGCGCGTATCGCCTGGCCTGGGTCCATGCCCTGTCGCTGCAGGCCCACGCCGATGCCGTGCACGAGGATGTTGGCCTTGTCCGACACCTGGCTGGGCCGCAGGGTGAGGGTCAGGCTGTCGGCCGGTTGCAAGGTGATGCGTCGCGCCGGCCAGTCCACACGTACCCCCATGGCGGCGATGGCCAGCAGCTGGTCGCGGTGCACGTCCAGGCCCGTGGTCTCTACGTCCAGCACCAACCAGCGCTCAAGGGCCGGCGCGGGTGCCGCGCCGCGCCAGGGCCACACGCTTTCCAGCCAGGCCTTCATCGGGCGTAGTCCAGCTCGAGCCGCTGCTGCAGACGGCGGGCTTCGCGCAGGCTGGTGGCCAGGATGCGGCGGTCGATGCCGCTGAGGGTTTGCAGAGTCAGCCGGTTTGGATGCGCCGAGCGTGCCACATCGGGCTCGAGCTGCAGGCGCAGGCGCAGGCTTTGCACGAACTCGAAGGCGCCCACCCAGCTCTCGTACTCCTGGGGCTTGAGGCCCAGGGCGGCACCGGTTTGCAGTAGCCGCTCTCGGGTGGCGGTGGCGGTCACGCCTTGCGCCAGGCCGAGGATGCGCGCGGCGTCCACGAACAGTGCGGCGCCTTGCAGCTTGAGGTCCACCGTGCCCGCGTCGTCGAGTTCGACATGGCCGAGCCAGTTCAGGGGCGAGCGGTGAGCCAGTGCATTGATCGCCAGTTGGTGCAAAAAACGCGGGGTCGCGCGTATGCGTTCGGCCACGCGCTCGGTCAGGGGCTGCGCCAGCGCGAGGTCACCCGCGATCGCGCGGAAATCGAAAAAGATGCTGGCGTGCAGCAGATCTTCGGGGCTGCCGTGTTCGATCCAGTGCGTGAAGCGCGCCAACCAGTCGGACAGGCGCAGGCAGCAGGCGGCTTGGCCCGCCATGATGCCGCCCTTGCACAAGGGGTAGCCGCAGGCATCCAGGGCCTGGTTGACGCCGCTGGCCCAGGTACGCAGGCGTTCGAGCTCGTCGTCCGGGGTGTCGTCGGGCAGGAGCAGCGCGTTGTCCTGATCGGTGGCGATGGTCTGTTCGCTCCGGCCCTCCGAGCCCAGGGCCAGCCAGCACAGACGCTGCAGGTCAACGCCGTGCGCTTGCGCCTGCAGCGCCAGCAGCCGACGCGTGAGCAGGTCGTTCAGGTGGCTGATCAACTCGGTGGTCTGGCGGGCCTGCACGCCCTGCATCAAGAGGCCGCGTGCAAGCTCGCGGATGTCGGCGGCTGCGAGTTGGAGCGCAGGCAGATCCTGGGCGCGGTGGATGCGCGCGCTGACGTGCTGCAAGCTGGCCCGCTGCAAGGCGAACAGGTCGCGCTCGGACACCATACCGATCACCTGGCCGCTGCGGGTGACGGGCACATGGCGGATGGCGTACTCGCTCATGACCCGGGCGGCGTCCTGGGCGGTGTGCTGGTCGGTCAGGCTGCGTACGGGCGATTGCATGACCTCGGCGATGGGGGTGGCCAGGTCGAAGTCGGGGCGCAGCACCAGCTCCAGCAGGTCGTGCCGGGTGAGAATGCCTTGCAACACACCCGCCGCGTCGATCACGAGCATGGAGCCGATGTGACGTGCGTGCAGGGTGTCCAGTGCCTGCCGCAGCGGTGTCTGGGGCAGGCAGTGCGCCACGGTCTGGACGGCCAGTTGTGACAGCGGCGTCTCCAGGGTCTGCTGCGCCAGCAGCCGGCTGCTGTAGTCCTCGCGCAGCGCCTGGCGCGATTTTTCGAGGAGCGCCGACACCCTGCGGTGCAGGAAGTCGGCGAGCACCGGGCTGCGCTGGGCCAGGGCCTCGACCTCGGTCACCGGGATGGCCAGCACGAACACGTCATCCACCGCGGTGTAGGTCGACATCACCGGGCGCCGGGCCAGGGCCGCAGCCACCGGGAGCATGTCGCCCACCTCGTAGGCAAAGACCTGCGCGGCCCCTGGAGGCCCCTGTTCGCTTCGGATTGCGCCCTGCCGAATGAGGAATAAGGTATTCATCGGTCCGTGCTCGGGCGAGAGCAAGACCTCACCGGGCTCCAGGTAGCGCTGTTCTGCCCGCATCAGAAAGCCATCGACATGGGCGGCCGGCATGTCCATGAACGGCGGCCATTGCTGCAGCAGCGTCCGGTAGTGCCCGAGCAAAGGGGCGGAGGGCGTGGACCAGGCCGCAATCGGGTTGGGATTCATCACTTGGTGTTAACCCTTGGTCAGGCTGAATTAGGGGCGGAACGTAAGAAACCGGTAAGTTGCTGTTTCGACAGTCGCAAGCTGTCACCTCAATTAGAAGATGCTCACTGCGCTGGTCCTCGTCAAGCTTGTTGCCGAAATCGCCCTCATGGCCCTGCTGGGTCGTTGGGTGCTGGGTCTGATCGCGGGCCAGAAGCGCGAGCAGAACCTCTTCTATCAAATCCTGGACATCGCGGTGCGGCCTTTTGTGTGGTCGGCCCGACGCATTGCGCCGCGCGCGGTCCTGGACCGTCATGTTCCGCTGGTGGCGTTTTGCCTGTTGTCCGTGACCTGGCTGGTCGTCACCTTCTGGCGGATTCAGATCTGCGTCGAGATCGGGATGCACCTGTGTCGATGATCGTTCGCATTCGCCTGCTGGGGCTCAAGTTCCTGACGCGCCTGGCCCTGATGCTCGGGCAGCGCGAAGACGCCCTGCGTCAACTGGAGGCCATGGAGGCCTTGGA
>CANHSE010000030.1 GCA_947463025.1 Comamonadaceae bacterium | reverse complement strand
CGTGCCTGCCGTGCCGGTGGCCATCGTCGGCGCGGGTGCCTGCGGCCTGATGGCGGCGATTGCGCTGCGGGATGCGGGCATCGAGTGCGCGGTGCTCGAACGCGACGCGCGCCCGGCAGGCTCCACGGCGTTGTCCTCGGGCTTCGTGCCAGCGGCGGGCACCCAGGCCCAGCGCGCGGCAGGCATCCAGGACAGTGCGCAGGGCTTCGCACAAGACATCCAGGACAAGGCCAAGGGCCGCGCCGCGCCCCATCTGGTGGCGGCCTACACCGAGGCCATCGCGCCGGCCCTGGACCGACTGGCGCAGCGCCATCACGTGACCATGCAGGTGCTAGAGGGTTTCCTGTATCCCGGTCACAGCGCGCACCGCATGCACGCCACACCCGACAAGACGGGCGCCTCGCTGATCGCGCAACTTGAGCGCGCGGCCAACGAGGCCGGCGCGATGCTGCTCACGCAGGCCACAGTGCGCGAACTCTATGTCGATGACACGCGTCGCGTGCGAGGGCTGGGGTTTGAACGTCCGGATGGACACCTCGAGCAATTGGCCTGCGACACCTTGGTATTGGCTTGCAATGGTTTTGGGGGCAATACGCAGATGGTGGACGAGCTGCTGCCCGAGATGCGCGGCGCCACCTTCGGCGGTCATGTGGGCAACGACGGCAGCGCCATCCGGTGGGGCCGCCAACTCGGCGCCCGCCTGGCCGACCTCACCGGCTACCAGGGGCACGGCTCCTGGGTGGTACCCCACGGCATCCTCATGACCTGGGCGGTGATGGCCGAGGGCGGCATCCAGCTCAATGCGCAGGGCAAGCGTTTCCATGATGAGACCGAGGGCTACTCCGAGGCCTCGGTGCGCGTGCTGCAGCAGCCTGGCCAGATCGCCTGGAACGTGTTTGACGATCGGCTGCTGGCGCTGGCGCGTACCTTTCCGGATTTCCAAGAGGCTGAAGGCGCCGGCGCGCTGCGCACCGCCGCCGACAAGCCCGCTCTGGCCCGTTTGATCGGCTGCGAAGTACGAGGCCTGGACTCGGCCCTGGATCGATTCGATCCGCCTTATCACGCGGTCAAGGTCACCGGCGCGCTGTTTCACACCCAGGGCGGCCTGGACATCGACGCACAGTGCCGCGTCCTCGGCGCCGACGGCCAGCCCCTGCCCAATCTGCTGGCGGCCGGCGGTGCGGCGCGCGGCGTCTCGGGCGACGCCGTCTGGGGGTACCTCTCCGGCAATGGCCTGCTCAGTGCCCTGGCAGGCGGCTGGATCGCGGCGCACACGGCAGCCTCCACCCTGAAGGCCACGGCATGACACTCAAGCAACGACTCGCGCAGGACCACGTGCTGCTCGCGCCAGGCATCTACGACGCACTGAGCGCGCTCATCGCCGAGCAATCGGGTTTTGAGGCCCTGTACCTCTCGGGTGCCTCCATTGCCTACACGCGGCTGGGCCGCTCGGACATCGGCTTGACCACCCAGACCGAGGTGGCCGACACGCTGGCGCGCATCACCGAGCGGGTGCAAGTGCCGGTAATCGTGGATGCGGATACAGGCTTTGGCAATGCACTGAACACACAGCGTACCGTGCGCGAGTTCGAGCGTGCGGGCGCCGCCATGATCCAGCTGGAGGACCAGACCTTTCCTAAGCGCTGCGGCCATTTGGAGGGCAAAGGCGTGATCCCGGTGGGGGAGATGTGCGGCAAGCTGCGCGCAGCCCTCGATGCGCGCCGCAGCCACGACACCTTGATCCTGGCGCGCACCGATGCGGTCGCCGTCGAAGGCTTCGAAGCCGCGATGGAGCGCGCCGAGCGTTATCTGGCGTGCGGCATCGACGCCCTGTTCATCGAAGCGGTGCGCACGCCCGAACACATGGACGCGGCTTGCGCGCGCTTTGCAGGCCGTATCCCCATGCTGGCCAATATGGTGGAGGGCGGCAAGACGCCCGTGCAGTCGGCGGACGAACTGGGGCGCCGCGGCTACCGCATCGTGATTTTTCCGGGGGGCACCGCGCGCGCCGTGACCCACACCCTGCAGCACTATTACAGCCAGCTCCGCGCCCAAGGCACGACGGCCTCGATGAAGGACCGCATGCTCGATTTCGACGGCTTGAACGCCGTGATCGGCACGCCCGAACTGATGGCGCGCGGACGCCGCTACGATGACGAATCCTCTCGTTGAACCCCCCAGAAAAAGGAGACCCCATGCCCAAGGCCTATTGGATTAGCACCTACCACGCCATTCACGACGAAGCCGCTGTCGCGGCGTATGGCAAGTTGGCGGGCCCGTCGCTGACGGCTTCAGGCGGCAAGTTCATCGTTCGCGGTATGCCGAACATGGTGAAAGAGGGCGGCAAGATGCTGCGCACAGTGGTCATCGAGTTCGACAGCGTGGCAGCCGCCCAGGCGGCCTACGAGAGCGCGAGTTACAAAGAGGCGCTGGCCGCTTTGGGCTCGAACGCGGTGGTACGCGATATCCGCATCGTCGAAGGCGTTTAAGCCGGCGCCAGGCGCGCGGCCCTTCACCCCGCCTTCACAAACTGCCGTGCAATCGTGACCATCACCGGGCCTAGCAGCACGGTGAGCAGGGAGGGAAACACGCAGAAGATCAGGGGGAAGAGAAGTTTGACGGGGAGCTTGGCGGCGGCTTCTTCTGCGCGCAGACGGCGTTGCGTGCGCAGGGCGTCGGCATGCACCGTGAGCGATTCAGATACGCTGGTGCCAAAGCGGTCGGCCTGAATCAGCATGGAGACCAAGGCATCGATGTCTCTGAGGCCCACACGCTGTGAAAGGTGACGCAGCGCTTCGGTCCGCGATGACCCGGCCCGCAGGGCCAGCCCGGTGATGGCCAATTCTTCGAAGAGTACGGGGCGGGCGTAACGCATTTCGCGGCCCACGCGCTCAATGGCGGCATCCAAACCCAGACCCGCCTGCACGCACAGGCGCAACAAGTCGAGCGCGTCTGGAAAGGCGTGCAACAGTGCCCGTTGACGGTGCCGGATACGCAGGCTCAGGACCGCGTCGGGTAGGTAGTAGCCGACGGCAGCGGCCGCAATGACCAGGGCCATGCGCAGCAGGGTGTTGGCGGGCCAGCCTTGCGCATGGAGCACGCTCCAGACCACGGTGGCCAGCAGCACGGTGAGCAGGGTTTTGCTGATGAAAAAAATCTGCAGCGCGGCGGGCGAGCGCCAGCCAGCGTGCCCAAAGCGCAGCCTCAGCGCAGAAGGTCTCTCGCTTTCGCCACTCGACAGCCCCGCCGTCCAGGGCCCCAGCCACAGAAAGGCCGGCAACAGGCGGGCATAGACCCGCTGCCAGACGCTGGCTTGCGCGGTGGGGTCGGCGTTTGGGGCGTTCAGGCCGGTCAGGCGGTCCAGGCGCTCGCGACCCGGGTCGGGCAGCCAATGACTGAGCACGGCCAAGCTCAGCATCAGAACCAGCGCGAACACGATCGCCGCAAAAATCAGGGTGGCAGAGGTCATGGGGGTCTGGGCTTGGGGTTGGAAGAAATGTCAAACGCGGATCTTGATCAGTCGCCACATCCACAGAATGCCGATCGCCATCAGGGTTAGCGAGGCATACACCAACTGCAAACCCATGGGATCTGTCCACAGGCGGGAGATGAAGGCAGGGTTGAGCAGGACCATGAGGGCGACCAACGCAAAAGGCAGCAGCGACAAGATGACGGCCGAGATACGCCCTTCAGCCGAGATCACGTGCACCACGCCCGCGATTTTTTGGCGTTCGCGGATCAGCTTGGCGGTGTTTTTCAGGATCTCAGCCAGGTTACCGCCCGTCTCACTCTGGATGACCACGGCCACCGCGAAGTAGCGCACATCTTCGCTGGCGACCCGCATGGCCAGACCTTGCAACGCTTGCGCGGTGCTCACGCCAAAGTTGATCTCTTCAAACACCGCACGCAGCTCGTTTGACAGGGGCGGGGGGCACTCTTTGACCGCCACCTGCAGGGCGCTGGTGAAGGCATGCCCCGCTTGCATGGAGCGGGCCATCAGGTCCAGCGCGTCGGGCAGGGCCTGGTCGATCTGGGTCATGCGCAGTGAGCGGCGGTACTGCAAGAAGGCGATCAAGAGCAACGGACCGAGTACCGCCACGATGAGGCTCAGGAGTAAGGGCCAGCCTAGGCTGGCGCCCATCGCAAAGGCCAGTACCACCAGGCCCACAGCCAATGACAAGACCTGCGCCAGACTGAGTGCCAGGCCGGTTTGCAGCAAAAAATGGTCGAACTTGTCGACGCCCGGCAGGCTCTGCAGCCCGCGCTCGGCCCACTGCCATTGGCTCAGCATTCGCCTGGGGCGTAGCTTGAGCGTGGGTTCGGCCGCTTCGTCTGGGTCGTGGGGCAGGGTCATTCGCAGTCTTTGCGCCAGCGCCTTTTGACGTGGGTCCAGGTACTGCCGCCACAGCCCGTACAGGCCCCATACGAGGGCGCTGATGCACAGGGCTGTCAGCACGGCGATGATCCAAAAGGGTGTATTCATCGCTCAGCTCTGGGTGGGTTCGAAAAGGTCATCGCTCAACGCGATACCGCGCGTGATCAGGCGCTGCGCGAATTTGGGGCGGATGCCGGTGGCCACAAACTGGCCCTGCACGCGGCCGTCGGGGTTCACGCCGGTTTGCTCAAACCGGAAAATCTCCTGCATGCAGATGACGTCACCCTCGACGCCGGTGATCTCTTGCAGGCTGGTGATCTTACGTTGCCCATCCGACAGGCGCGAGATCTGGATGACCACCGACAGGGCCGAGGCAATTTGCTGGCGCAGGGCACGCGACTCGGCCTTCAGGCCGGTCATGCCCAGCATATGTTCGAGCCGGGTGAGTGCGTCACGCGGAGAGTTCGCGTGAATCGTGGTCATGGAGCCGTCGTGTCCGGTATTCATGGCCTGCAGCATGTCCAGCACCTCACCGCCGCGCACCTCTCCCATGATGATGCGGTCGGGTCGCATGCGCAGGCTGTTGCGTAGCAGGTCGCGCTGCGAGATTTCGCCCTTGCCTTCGATGTTGGGCGGGCGCGTCTCCATGCGCACCACATGGGGCTGCTGCAGTTGCAGCTCGGCCGCGTCCTCGATCGTGATGATGCGCTCGTCGCCTGGAATGCTGGCCGACATCACGTTGAGCAGCGTGGTCTTCCCGCTGCCCGTGCCCCCGGAGACAAGCACGTTCAGGCGGGCCCGCACCAGGCCCTGAATGAGCTCGGCCATGCCCGTGGTGAGCGTGCCCATCTTGATGAGGTCGTGCACGCTGAAGGGAACCACAGCAAAGCGGCGGATCGACAGCAAGGGGCCGTCCATAGCCAGGGGCGCGATGACGGCGTTCACACGCGAGCCGTCGGGCAGCCGCGCATCGACCATGGGGCTCATCTCGTCCACGCGCCGCCCGATACGGGAAACGATACGGTCGATCACCCGCAGCAAGTGGGCGTCGCTGTCGAACTTCACATCGGTATGGACGATCTTGCCGTGCCGTTCGGCATAGACCTGAAACGGTCCGTTGACCAGGATGTCTGAGACGGTGGGATCGGACAGCAAGGCCTCGATCGGGCCCAGGCCCAGCATCTCGTCCTGAATCGACTGAATGATGAGGCGGCGCTCGGTTTCGTTGAGTGCCAGCTTATGCGTGGTAATCAGCTCTTCGGTAAGCGACTTGAGCTCTGTCCGGAGGCGATCAGGCGCCATGCTCTCCATGCGCTGCCAGTCCATCAGCGACAGGATTTCCTGGTGGATACGGGTCTTGATGCTGTCCAGGTGCAGCCCTTTGGCGTTGAGGCTCAGTTCCGGTGCGGCGGGTGGATCGGTGAGTTTCACGAGCGCCGGGTCGAGCAGCGCGACCGAATGACTGCCGTTTTCAAATTGGTGACGCAAGTTCGGGTCCAAACAGCTCTCCTGCAGGGTTTCAACGCAAGGTCTTGGGCGGACGACTCAACCGGCTCAGGCGGGCTGACCGATCCAGCGCTGGATCCAGTTGCGATGTTTGGGGGGGTTGCTCTTTAGAAGTGAGCCTGTCGCTTCACGCAGGGCGTCGATCACGGCGTTGTGGTCGTTCACAGCCGACAGGGGCCTGCCGATGTGCAGAGACTCGTCCACCCAATCCGGGGCGTTGGGGATGACGTGCTGAACCTTCAGCCCGACGGCTTTTTCCACCTCGGACAGACTGACCCAACCCTTGGATTTGTACCGATTCACGAGCAGGCGAAGCTTGGTTTCGTGCAGTCCCAAGTCACGCATCATGTTGACCAGGCGCTGTGCGTCGCGTACGTCCGGCGTCTGGCTTTGCATCACGATGTAGACCACGCCGGCCATATCGAGCACCTTGAGCGTCAAGGCGTTCAGGTTGCGCTGCAGGTCAACCACGACAAGCTCGTGCAGACTGCGGACCAAGCTGAGCACTTTCTCGATGTCTTGCGGGCTGATGGCGATCGCAGTTTCAAGCGAGTGGGGCGCGGCCAGCAGCTTCAGCCGAGGGGTGACGGCGTGCAGGCAACTGGCCAGGAGCTGCATGTCGAGCCGGTCAATTTGCCGTGTCAAGTCGCTCAGGCTGTGTTTGTTGGCCCCGCTGCCCAGGTAAAAAGAGGCGTCGCCGCATTGCAGGTCCAAGTCGACAAACGCGCAGTTTTTGCCAAATTCGTCGGCCATGATGTGGGCCATGTTGGCCGCGACAAAGCTGGTGCCGCTGCCGCCTTTGCAGCCCATGAAGGCCACCAGTCGACCAGGGGAATCGAACGCGGTGGGGGTGGAGTGGGATGCTGCTGTGTTCCCTGCGTCCGCTGCGTGAATCGGCTCTGCTTGGGCCCTAGCGCGGTCGCTCCAGCGTTGCAGGGTCTTGGCTAATTCGGCTGGGTTGAACGGTAGCGGGATGACTTCGCGCACGCCTGCTTGCATGGCCCGCGTCAACAGGGCTTTGCTGCTGTCCTCACTGAGCAGCAGCACGTTCAGTTGGGGTCGCGTCCGCAGCCAGTCATCGAGCACCGCCAGGTCATCGTGGGCCGTACTCGCCAAGCGGATAGGGCTGTCCAGCAGGATGATGGTGCCTGCCGGGGCGTCGTCCAGGGGCTTGAGCGATTCGAGCAAGCTGCTGTCTGGTGTGCGCAGCCTGCCGCTGTCCAGAGGCAGGGCATTTTGTTGCTGGATGCTGCGCAGCGAGGCCAGAAGGGTCTCGTTGGAGGCGATCACATGGATGGACATGGCAATACCTTTCAGGGCGCACTGACTGCACCCAAACCGATGTTGAAGATGGCGGCCGGTGCGGGGGGTGTCTGGAAACTTTGCTGGTAACGCGTCACAGCGCCCAGGGCGGACGCGCCATCGGTGTCGGGAGTGGTTTGCAGCTTGTCGCGGTCCAAGGGGGCTGAGCGGGCGCCTATTCCAGGACCCAGCAGTCTTTGCTGGGCCTGGGCGTTTTGGACGGCCAGGCCAAAGTTCTGGTCGACCACGGTGGGTGGGGTGTCGCAGGCGGCCAGGGCCAGACTCAGACCGGCGATGCTCAGTAAGCGAAGGGGCGCAGGCATGAAGTTCATGGCAGGGATCTCCGGGTTCAAGAGTTGGAAGGAGGAGCGGATACCGGTGTCGCCTCGGGGCGGGTTTCGGACGGGGTCACCGGTGGGGTCGCTGGTGGCGTCGCCGGCGGTGCGGGGCTTCGCGGCGTCGGCGTCTGCTCGGGCGGTTTCCCTTCGAGCTGGCCGTTCCAGAAGTAATCGCGGCGGGTGGGCGGGATGTAGCTGTCGGTGGGCAGCGCGTAATCGGGCGGCAAGACGCGGGCCAGGCGTGGGGTCACCACAAACATCAGCTCGGACTTGTCGGTCTGGAAAGCGGTGCTGCGAAACAAGGCTCCCAGGATGGGCAGCTCGCCTAGAACCGGAAAGGCCTTGATCGTCTGGGTGACGTTGTTCTTGACCAAGCCGCCAATCGCAAAGCTTTCGCCATCGCGCAGCTGCACCGTCGTCGAGGCGCGACGTGTGGTGATGCTGGGCAACAAGCTACTTTGGTCGCCCAATCCTTTGACGGTGGTGCCCACTTGCGACAGCTCCGAGACCTCAGGGGTCACGCGCAGGTTGATCAGCCCGTCTTCCAGCACGGTGGGTAGAAAGCGCAGGCCCACACCAAACTCTTTTTCTTCCAACGTGATGGTGGTGCCGCCGGTGGCGTTGGTTCGGGGTATCGGGATGAAGATCTTTCCACCCGCCAAAAATGAACCCTCTTGCCCGCTGACGGCGGTGATGGTGGGCTCGGCCAAGATCTTGACCAGCCCTTTTTTCATCTCGGCGGTCAGCGTGATGGTGCTCAGACCGTTGGCGCGTGCGGTTGTGAGCGCGGTCGATCCTTCGCTAAGCAGTTGCGAGAGCAGGTTGATCGAGGTGTTGCCGATGGTGCGGGTCAGGTTCAAGTCCACCCCCAGCTCGTCGAGCAGGGTTTTGGAGACTTCGGCGACCTTCACTTCAAGCATGACTTGCTGCGTGCCGTGCACGCGTATCAGGTTGATGACCTTCTTGTTGCCATTGAAAGCCTCGGTCAGCGCCATGAGGCGCTGCACCTTCATGCCATCGCTCACGCGCCCGCTGAGAACCAGGGTATCGGCCACGCTGTCCACGCGCAGGTTTTCGGCGCTAGGCACGTACTCGCGCAGTTTGGCGTGCAAGCTTTCGGTGTCCGCTCCCACAGTGATGTCGCGCAAGGTGGTGCTGCCCTGGGCGGTCCAGACCAGCAAATTGGTCTGGCCTATCTTTTTACCCAGAAGATAGATTTCACGCGAGTTGATGAGCACCACATCAGCCACTTCAGGGTTGCCGACGGACAGGCGCTCGGCGTTCTCGCTCAACTGCAGCAGCATGGACTTGCCCGCCGTCAGGCGCAACGGCGGGGCCATGATCACGGGGCCCTGGGTTTGCACCTCGGGCTTGCTTGACGATTTGGCTGCGCTGCGTGTGCCAGCCGGGGTGGAGGCGCTGTTGGCGGTGGACGCCGAGGTGGTGGCGGGAGAGGCCGCATGCGCGGCTTGGTGCCACACACAGGCGATGGACAAGACGACGGACAGTGTGAGGGGATTTAGGGATGGCATCGGGCTCTCCTTGAAGCGGTGAATGGACAGGCTCCAGGGAGCTGTTGACGGGTCAGATCGGCGTACCGAATACATGAGAACAGGTCGCGGTAGGCTCACTCTTGCGACAGAGACAGGCCCCGGATGACCTCAAATCGGGGGGGCTCGGGTACGGGTGGGGTTGCGGCTGCGGTGGGGGCGGCGGCGGGCGCAGGACGGGTGGCGCGCGGACGCTCGGGTGTGGCCTTGACGGCGATGACCGGCACAACCGCGGCAGGCACCTGCGGCAGGAAGTCCATCTTGCGCGAGCCCGACGTTTGCACCGGGAGATCGTCGCCTTGACTACGCAGCACCAGCGACAAGGTGCCTACGCTTCGGGCCAGGTCAATTTGTTCAGCCTGTTGGGGGCTGACCTGCAAGGTGACGGCATTGACCACGCGGGGCTTGCTCTCGTTGGAGGACACGTCTTGCGCCACGGCCAGCACCCGGATGCGTTCGATGACGATCTTGGAGACGGGCTGGTTCTGGCTATCCGGCATGTTGACCATCACATCCACAAAATTGCCAGGCAGTGCGAACCCCGCCACGCCCACGATCTCATTGACCTTGACAGTGACTGCACGTTGTCCGGGCCCGAGCACCGATGACAGACCGCCTTTTTCGCCTACCGCGGCCAGCTTGCTTTGCAGCAGGGGCTCACCGCGCTGCACGGGCATGTGGATGACTCGGCCCACCGCCTGGTCGAGTTCAGTCAAGGGATCCTGAATCGCCGCCGCTTTCGGCCAGGCCATGGTTTGCAGCATGTCCGGCTGAAGGCGGGTTCCCATCGGCAAATCGCGTTGGGCGACGATCACTTGCAGGGTGTTGGAGGCGCTTTGCTGTTGCAACCATCGTGCGGCATACGCGGCAGCCGCCATCCCCAGGATCAAGGCCAGGAGCAGCGCACCCAGCGGACGAATGTTTCTCATGGAAGAAAGTCCTAGGCTCAGGAGTTCAAGAAAACGGCCAGAGCTTGAGCGCATGTACGGCAGTCCCTGCACCTATGGCCAGCGCGTAAGGTATGCGCGTCGCACTCACTGGAAAGTCCGGTTGCGCTGTGCGCGCCCCGTGCTGGCGGGTCAGCCAAACTTGCGTCAAGCCCGTGTTCAGGTTGTGCAAGGTCTGACCCAGTTGTCCGCTGAGAACAGCCCACGTGATGGCCAGCAAGCCCCCCGCCAACAAGATGAGCAGGTTGACCCACAGCATGTCGGGATACCCGATGAACAGGCCCGTGGCAGCCGCCAGCTTCACATCGCCAGCGCCCACGGCGCCCAGCAGGTAAATCACCAGGAATCCCAGAAAACCCGCCAAGCCCCCCGCCAGTGCCGTACCCAGGCCGATGCCGTGCGGCGACAGTGACAGCCCGATGGCCATCAAGCTGCCCCACAGCACCAGCGCGTTGGGAATGCGGCGCGTGGCGGTGTCGTGCCAAATGGCCGCCACAAGCATGGCGGCCAGTGCGGCCAGATGTGTCCAGTCAAAAAGACTGAGGGGCATGGGAGTGCTTCAGACCGATGAGGGGAAACGTCTCGTCTCGTGCTGATCAGGGCGCCGGCGCTGGCGCTGTTGCATCCAGCGCGCCAGAAACACGCTGGAACAAGGCATCAATCGAGCCGCCCAAAGCGGTGGCACCGCCCACAATGGCCAATGCGATCAGCGAGGCCAGCAGGCCGTACTCGATGGCGGTCGCACCGTCCTCATCGGCCCAAAAAGACTTGAAGGATTGAGAAAAGTTTTTCATGTACTGACTCCAGAGTTGAAAAGTTGAGCGGAGCTTCAAGCCAGTGAGTTCGCGGCACGCACCATGGGTGTTCCTCGTGCAGCAGCCCAGGGGCTTTGCAGCGGTCCAGATATCTCCAAACCGCCAGGTCACTTTAGAAGTTCAGGCCCACCGACACCGTGCGCTACAGCACGCAAGGGCTGAATTGGGGTCAGCGGCTCACGCGTCGTGCGATAGCGCACCGAAACAAGTTGCGTGGGTCTTTAAGGTCATGGTTTTGGATTTGGCTGATTGGGGCCTAGCTCAGGAGATTGCCCATGACATGGTTTCCGGATCCCGCAGGTCAGGCCCGCAAAACACAAGCGCTGCAGCGCGGTGCGGCCGCCGTCGAGTTCGCGCTCATCCTGCCCATCTTGCTGGCCTTGCTGGTGGGCGGTATCGATGTGAGCCTGGCCTTGTACGATAAATCTGTCATCACCAATGCCAGCCGCGAAGGTGCACGTGCAGGCATCGTCGCGCGCAAGCCGCTGCTCACCGACGAGCAAATCCGGCAGGTGGTTCGTCAATACGCCCAAGGTGCGCTGGTCAGCTTTGGCGCCAATCCGCCACAGCCCAGCGTGATCATCCAGAAGGGCAGTCTCGGCGGTGACCCCACGCTCCAGGTCACGGTGAGCTACACATTTGAAGGTCTCGGCCTGGGCAGCTTGTTCCAAAGCCTGGGCAGGCCCTGGGTGTTGCAGGCGAGCACAGTGATGGTTTACGAGTGAAGGACGCGGCGATGAAAAAGATCAAACAGCCCTCTTCATGCCAGAAAGGCGCGGTCAGCCTGCTGGTCGCCTTGACCTTGCCCGTGTTGGTGGGTGCAGCGGCCTTGGCGGTGGACCTGGCTTATCTGTATGTCGTGCGTAACGAGCTACAAAACGATGCGGATGCTGCCGCGCTGGCCGGGGCACGCAAGCTCTATAGCCGCGGGGCCTCTGCGCTTGATTGGGCAGGTGCTGCCAACACCGCCAGCAACGCCATCGCTCTCAACAGTTCGGCAGGCCACACGCTGGCCGATGGTCTGGTGGAAACCGGTTACTGGGACATCACCCAGACCGCCAGGGGCTTGCAAGTCTTGCCCATGACAGCCGGTCCCAACGACGCGCCCGCTGTGCAGGTGAGCCTGGGGAAAAGCGAGGGCCAGAACCAGGGACCCGTGCGCACGTTTCTGGCCAGCATCTGGGGGGTCTATGCCAAACCGATACGGGTCACGGCAGTGGCGGGAGTGACCAGTCCCGGGACCATCCTGCCAGGCGGCTTGTTTCCCTTGGCCATTTCAAAATGCATGTACGACACGTTTTGGGACATGAGCGCGCAGCCTGCCGGCCCGCGTGTCGACCCTTTGACCGGTTTGGTGCCTGAGTTCAAGATCGGATCGCTGTACCACTACGCCACCTGTGAATCGGGCGAATGGACATCGCTAGACACGGGCGTCTCGGGGGCCAATGCCATTGAGAAACTGATTGAGGAAGGCAATCCGGTCAGCATGTCGGTGGGCGATGCGGCCTGGATACTCACGGGTGTCAAAACCAGTTTGTTCACCGATGTCAAAAAATGCAGCGCAGCAGGCAATCGGCAGTGCGAATTCGTGGTGGTCCCCGCAATTGACAAGGTGGTCTCGGGCTCCTCATCCGCCATCGTGGGCTTTGCCTGTCTGCAGGTCTTAGACGCGGTGGGCGGCAACCAAAAATACATCCTGGCCAAAATGAGCAACCAATGCCCACCGCCCCTATCTGGGGGTGTAGGGCCCAATTACGGTGTCATCTCGCCACCGAGTTTGTTCAACTGAACTGGGAGCAGAGGCTTGCTCAATGGGTGGTGGCGCGCCACCCAAGAAAAAAGCCTGGGAAACCCCAGGCTTTTGAAATGAATTGGTGCCGGAGAGATGAATCGAACACCCGACCTTCTCATTACGAATGAGCTGCTCTACCGACTGAGCTACACCGGCAACCGAAGCCGCAGATTATAGCGGCGCCCCCGCCCCCCCCGTTCGGGCCATGCCAGTAGGCCCAGCCTGGCCCCTCCCGGTGCTAAGGTCATTCGCGAAGGGAGAATGGCATGCCGCAACGACTGCCCGAAGCCCGTTGCCGCCGGGGCAACCTCACCGTCGTGCCGTCGCCTGCCGCCGCGGCCCACCTGACCGCGTTCGTGCGGGTGTTTGCTCAGGCCACCGGCCTGGCGCTGGACTCGCCGGCCGACCTGCAGGCTGCCAGCGTGACCCACTGGCGCACGTTCTGGCGCTGTCTGGCCGCCTGGGCGGGGCCCGACCTGGGGTGGTCGGGGTCCGTGGATCCGGTGTGTGAAGGTCAGGACTGCGAGCGCGCGCAGTTCTTCCCGGCGCTGCGCCTGAACTACGCGGCCAGCTTGCTGAGCCCCTGCATCGCGCCAGACGCGGCGTATGCGCTCACCGATTGCCGTGCGGACGGCACGCGAGTCCGGTGGACGCGGGGCGCGCTGCGCGCCGAGGTCGCGCGCGTGGCCGATGCCCTTTCAGGTCTGGGCATCGGGGAGGGCGATCGGGTGGTCGCCCTGGTTCGCAATGACGCCCGCGCGGTGATCGTGGCGCTGGCCACGCTCTCGGTCGGAGCCACCCTGTCCACGGCGTCCCCGGACATGGGGGTCGACGCGCTGGCCGAGCGTTTCGCGCCCCTGCGGCCCCGCCTGCTGCTGGCGCACGCCGCCTTGCGCATCGGCGATGCGGGCGAGCCCTTACCCGACAAGTTGGCGGCCTTGGTTCAAAAACTGCCCGATCTGCGAGCCCTCGTGCGGCTGGATGGTGAACCCGTGATCGCTGCGGCCTGCACTCAGCTCACACTGGCGGAACTGACCGCACGCGGCGACCCCACGCGCTGGGTCTGGCGTGACTTCGGCTTCAACCACCCGCTGTTCATCCTGTTCTCCTCGGGCACCACCGGGCGACCCAAGTGCATCGTGCACGGGGCTGGCGGCAGCCTGATCGAGCACCTGAAGGAGCACCGCTTGCACACAGGGCTGCACCTGGGCGACCGGATGTACTTTCACACCACCTGCGGCTGGATGATGTGGAATTGGCAGCTGTCGGCGCTGGCCAGCGGCGTGGAAATCGTCACCTGCGACGCGCCGGTGGCCAGCGCCTCGACGCTGTGGTCGCTGGTGGCGCGCGAGCGGGTCACTGTCTTTGGCACCAGCCCCGCCTACCTGCGTCTGTCGCAGGAGGCCGGCCTGTCTCCCGCGCGCGAGTTCGACCTGGGGGCGCTGCGGGCCATCTTGTCGACCGGCGCGATCCTGCATGACGCTCAGTTTGACTGGGCGCGTGAGCATGTCGGGCCCTTGCCCCTGCAATCCATCTCTGGCGGGACCGACATCCTGGGCTGCTTCGTCCTGGGTCACCCCCAGTTGCCCGTGCAGCGTGGCGAATCCACTTGCCGCAGCCTGGCGATGGACGTGCAGGCCTGGCAAGACGGCGCGCAGGCGCCGGGGGTGGGGCAGCTGGTGTGCGTGAACCCCTTTCCCTCGCGCCCGCTGGGGTTCTTTGGCGATCCCGAAGGGACCGCCTTTCACGCCGCGTACTTCACTGCCAACCCCAGTGTGTGGACGCACGGCGACTTGATCGAGTTCACGCCCTCGGGCGGCGCGCGCCTGCACGGTCGCTGTGATGGTGTCCTCAATGTGCGTGGCATCAAGGTGATGCCCGCGGAGATCTGCCGCGTGCTGCAGGGCGATCCAGCGGTGCGTGCGTGCATGGTGGTGGCGTGGGCCGGAGATCCGCCCGGCATGATGGCCCTCCTCGAATTACGTGAGGGCGCCCGAGAACCGCAAGCCGCCCGGGCGGCACGCCTGCGGCGCGAGATCGCGCGGCGGATCTCGCCCGCGCACGTGCCGGATCGCATCGTCTGTGTGCCCGAGTTGCCCCTCACCCACAGCGGCAAGCTGTCCGAGGCGGCCGCTCGCTGTGCGGTCAACGGCCTGCCCGTGCCAAACCGCTCTGCGCTGCGCAATCCCCAGTGCCTGGACGCCCTGCGTGCACAGGCCCTGCAACACGGTGGCACCCGCGCACGCGAGGCCAGCGCCCGCGATGACCTGAGCGATGCGCCGCTCGAGGCGCGCTTGCAGGCCTTGTGGTGCGAGGAACTGGGCCTGGACCATGTGGGTCTGGATGATCATTTCCTGGAGATCGGGGGTAACTCGCTGCAAGCCGCCGTGATGATGGTGCGCCTGGAGCAGATGACGGGCCGCAGCCTTCCGCTGGCGACCTTGCTGCAGGCGCCGACTGTGCGGGCCCTCGGGGCGGCGGTCAGGTCTGTGGCGCTTGCCGCCCCCCTTTCGCCGCTGGTGACGCTGCGTGAGGGCAGCGGTCCCCCCCTGATCCTGGTGCACGGTCTGAGCGGCACAGTGATGGAGTGTGGCGCGCTGGTCGAGGCGCTGCGCACGCGGCGGCCGGTGCTGGGGCTGCACGCGCAAGGCCTGGATGGAGAGGCCGCGCCGCACGCGTGCGTGCAGGACATGGCGGCCCACTATGTCCAGACGCTGCGGCGCGAGCGGCCTGGTGAGCGCTGTGCACTGTGCGGTTTTTCCTTTGGCGGACTGGTGGCCCTGGAGATGGCTCGCTTGCTGGCCTTTGAGGGCGACGGGGTGGACCTCCTGTGCCTGCTGGATCCCTACCTGCGCCGCGACGTGCGCACGGTGCTGCGCCCCTGGCATTGGGCCCGCCATGCCGTGGCCAAGTTGCGATGCCTCGAACCCGCCCAGCGCCGCGCCTACCTGGTCGCTCTGTGGACTCGGCTGCGGGATGCGGTGCGAAGGCATGCCCGGGCTCCAGCGCCTGTGCTGGACCGACCGTTTGGCATGGGTGATGCGCACTGGCGTGTCATGCAGGCCCTGACGCGCGCCCTGCAGGGGTACCGGCCAGCGCCCTACACCGCAGGCCCGGTGCTGCTGGTGCGAGCCCGCGTGCCACTGGACGGCTACTTTGATCCCATGCCCGTGTGGCGACGCGTGCTACGGGCCGGCTTGCGGGTGGTGACGGTGCGGGGCGATCACCTGGCTCTGGTGCGTGCCCAGGGGCCCGTCGTGGCGGCGGTGATCGATGAGGCGCTGGCTCGCCCGTCGGAGCGTGGCGCGCGTGCGCCGGTCGCTCAGGTCTGCGTGTGGTAGCCCGTCACCCGCTCGACTTCGTTTTTGCTACCCAGGATCACGCTCACGCGTTCGTGCAGCTGCGTGGGCTGAATGTCCAGGATCCGCTGCTTGCCGTTGGTGGCCGCGCCGCCGGCCTGTTCGACCAGCCAGCCCATGGGGTTGGCCTCGTACATCAGGCGCAGCTTGCCGGGCTTGTTCGGTTCGCGTTGGTCCCAGGGGTACATGAAGATGCCCCCGCGCGTAAGGATGCGGTGCACATCGGCCACCATGGAGGCGATCCAGCGCATGTTGAAATCCTTGCCGCGCGGACCGTCTTTGCCCGCCAGGCATTCGTCTACATAACGGCGCACCGGCGGCGCCCAATGCCGCATGTTGGACATATTGATCGCGAACTCCTTGGTATCCGCCGGGACGCGCACATGCTCCTGCACCAGCACGAAGGAGCCTTGCTCGCGATCGAGCGTGAACATGGCCACGCCATCGCCCACCGTCAGAACCAGGGTGGTCTGCGGCCCGTAGATGCAATAGCCGGCCGCCACTTGTCGGTTGCCCGCTTGCAGGAAGTCTTGCTCGCTCACGCCGTGGCCGCTGCCTTCGGATTTTTTGAGCACGCTGAAGATCGTGCCGATGGACACGTTGACATCGATGTTGGACGAGCCATCGAGCGGATCGAACAGTAGCAGGTATTCGCCCTGCGGGTAGCGATTGGGCACCATGTAGATGCCGTCCATTTCTTCGCTGGCCATGGCCGCCAGGTGGCCGCCCCATTCATTGGCTTCAATCAGCACCTCGTTGGCGATGATGTCCAGCTTCTTTTGCACCTCGCCCTGTACGTTCTCGGTCTCGGCGGAGCCCAGTACGCCACCCAGGGCGCCCTTGTTCACTGCGTGGCTGATGCTTTTGCAGGCGCGCGCCACCACCTCCAGCAGCAGGCGCAACTGCGCAGGAATGAGCCCGTCAACGCGCTGCTGCTCGACGAGGTAGCGGGAGAGGGAAATCTTGGTGGACATGGGGAGTTATTCCTCGAGGGCTCTGCTCACAACTTCGCGTACGTCGTTGGAGAGGTCAGGTTTCGCCGCGACCCGTGCGATCGCCTCGCGCGCCGCGCTGCGACAGGGTTCGACCAGCCGCTTCCAGCGATCGAGCGCGCGCGCCAGGCGTGCGGCCACCTGCGGGTTGATGGCATCGAGCTCGATCACGCGTTCGCTCCAGAACACATAGCCGGCGGCGTCCGCGCGGTGGAAGGCTCCGGGGTTGGCGCTGCAATAACTGAAGATCAGGCTGCGTGCGCGGTTCGGGTTGCGGATGTTGAAGTCCGGGTGGTTCATCAACTGACGCACCACCGGCAGACGATCGCCCCCGTGGTCGGGCGCGCCGGCCTGCAAGGCAAACCACTTGTCCAGAACCAGAGCCTCGTCTTTGAACAGGGTGTGGAAGCGATCCAGCGCCTGCGCCGCCAGCGGGTGGCCGCTGATCACGAGGGCCGACAGGGCGTTGAAGCGGTCGGTCATATTGCCCGCCTCTTTGAACCGCTGCAGCGCCTTGCCCGGCCACACCGGATCGCCACTGGGGCGCGCCGCCAGGCACAGGTGGGTGAGGGCCAGGCCCGCCAGCGCGCGTCGGCCGCTGGAGACGGAGTCGGGCCGGTAAGCGCCGTTGTCCTTGTGGTGCTCGTAGGCCCATTCCCAGTCGTGACGCAAGGCGATGGCCATTTGCTGACGCATGGCTTCGCGCACGGTGTGAATGCGCTGCGGATCCACGGTCTCAAGCTGCTCGGCGATGTAGGTCTCGGAGGGCAGGGTGAGCGCCAGGTCCTTGAAGGCCGCGTCCAGGGTGGGGTGACGCAACACACCGCGCATGGCCTCCAGGAAGGGCGCATCGAGTTCGACATGTCCGCCCTCGCGGACGAAGCGCAGCGCGCGGGTCAGGGCCAGGCGCTGGCCGGCTTCCCAGCGGTTGAAAGGGTCGGTGTCATGCGCCAGCAGGATCAGAAGCTGGGCATCCGAGTAGTCATACGACAGGATCACCGGCGCGCTAAACCCCCGCAGGATCGAGGGCACCGGCTCGCTGGTCAGGCCGTCGATGGTGATCGTGGCCGTGGGCTGGGACAGCACGTGCAGATCGCTGGCGATCTCACGGCCTTCGCCATTGAGCAAGCCCCAGCGCACAGGAATGACGAAGGGGTCCTTCTCGTTTCGGCCCGCAGAGGGTGGGCAGGACTGCAACAGCGTGATGGTGTAGCGGCCGGCGGCCTCGTCCCAGACGCTTGAAGCGCGCACACGCGGCGTACCCGCCTGGCTGTACCAGCGCTTGAAGGCGCTCAGTCGCATCGCCAGCTGCGACTCCGGGTTGGCATCGGCGATGGCCTGCGCGAAGTCGTCGCAGGTCACGGCCTGACCGTCATGACGCTCGAAGTACAGCTTCATGCCGCGGGCGAAACCGGCGCGACCCATCGGGTCTGTGTAGGTGGCGACCAGGGTCTGCATCATCCGCACGACCTCAGCGCCTTTTTCGTAGATGGTGACCGTGTAGAAGTTGTTGATTTCCAGGTACTGGTCGGGCCGCACCGGGTGGGCCATGGGGCCAGCATCCTCGGGGAACTGCGCGGTGCGCAGAACCCGCACGTCCTCGATGCGTTTGACGGCGCGGGCCGAGGCCTCGCCAGCCAGGTCCTGAGAGAACTCCTGGTCGCGAAAGACCGTGAGGCCTTCCTTGAGCGACAGCTGGAACCAGTCGCGGCAGGTGACGCGGTTGCCCGTCCAGTTGTGGAAGTACTCATGGCCCACCACGCTCTCGATGTTGGCGTAGTCGACGTCGGTGGCCGTGGCCTGACTGGCCAGCACGTACTTCGTGTTGAAGATGTTCAGGCCCTTGTTCTCCATCGCGCCCATGTTGAAGTCGCTGGTGGCAACGATCATGAAGCGGTCCAGGTCCAGCGGCAGGCCAAAGCGCGCCTCGTCCCAAAGCACCGAGGCCATCAGCGAGTTCATGGCGTGCTCGGTCTTGTCCAGATCGCCCGGGCGCACATACACCTGCAGCAGGTGCTCTTTGCCACTGCGCGAGACGATGCGCTGCTCGCGCGCCACCAGCTGGCCCGCCACCAGGGCGAACAGGTAGGACGGCTTGCGGTGCGGGTCGACCCACTTGGCGTAGTGGCGTCCGTCTTCGAGGTCGCCCTGTTCGACCAGATTGCCGTTGGACAGCAGCACCGGGTAGCGCGCCTTGTCGGCCCGCAGCAGCACGGTGTAGCTGGCCATCACGTCGGGCCGATCCAGGAAATAGGTGATGCGCCGAAAGCCCTCGGCCTCGCACTGCGTGAAGAACGAGTCGTTGCTCACGTACAGGCCCATGAGCTTGGTGTTCTTGGCCGGCGCGCAGGTGGAGAAGATCTCCAGCTCAAAGGGCTCGGGCCCCTCGGGCAGGTTCTCCAGCACCAGCTGCTGGTCCTCCAGCTTGAAGGAGGTGCCCTGGCCATTGACCATCACGCGCGCGAGATTGAGCTCCTCGCCGTCCAGGCGCAGGGGCTGGGCCGGCTGGTTGGGGTTGCGGCGCACCCGCATGCGATTGAGCACGCGGGTCTTGGCGGGATCCAGGTCGAAGCACAGTTCGACGGTGTCGATCCAGTAAGCGGGCGCCTCGTAGTCGGCGCGGCGGATCACCTGGCTTTGGCCTTCACGCATATTGGTCTCCTAGACGCCCTGCTTGAGGGAGGCTTGAATAAACGGATCGAGGTCGCCGTCCAGCACTTTCTGGGTATTGGAGATTTCCAGGTTGGTGCGCAGGTCCTTGATACGGCTTTGATCCAGTACGTAGCTGCGGATCTGGTGACCCCATCCCACATCGGTCTTGGTGTCCTCGAGCTTTTGCTGTTCTTCCATCCGCTTGCGCATTTCGTGGTCGTACAGGCGCGAGCGCAGACGTTGCCAGGCCACGTCGCGGTTGGAATGCTGGCTGCGGCTGTCTTGGCATTGCACCACGATGCCGGTGGGCACATGGGTCAGACGCACCGCCGAATCGGTCTTGTTAATGTGCTGACCACCCGCACCCGAAGCGCGGAAGGTGTCCACGCGCACGTCGGCGGGGTTGATGTTGATCTCGACCGAATCGTCGATCTCGGGGTAGACGAACACGCTGGCAAAGCTGGTGTGGCGCCCGCCCGCCGAGTCGAAGGGCGACTTGCGCACCAGGCGGTGCACGCCGGTTTCGGTGCGCAAGAGGCCGTAGGCGTATTCGCCTTCGATCTTGATGGTGGCGCTCTTGATGCCGGCGATGTCGCCCGCGGATTCGTCTTCGACGTTGGACTTGAAGCCCTTGCGCTCGGCGTACTTCAGGTACTGGCGAAGCAGCATGCCGGCCCAGTCGCAGGCCTCGGTGCCGCCGGCGCCCGCCTGGATGTCCAGAAAGGCGTTCATGGGGTCAGCGGGCCGGTTGAACATGCGCCGGAACTCGAGGTCTTCGACGGTGGCGGTCAGGCGCGTCGTGTCGTCTTCGAGGGTCATGAGGCCGGCTTCGTCGCCTTCCTCCTTGGACATCTCATAGAGCTCGAGGTTGTCCGCCAGTTCGCGGTCGAGCGATTGCAGCGTCAGCACGATGCCATCGAGCTGTTTTTTTTCCTTGCCCAGTTCCTGGGCGCGCTTGGGGTCGTTCCACACCGCCGGGTCTTCCAGCGATGCGTTGACGGTTCTCAGTCGTTCCGCTTTGGCATCGTAGTCAAAGATACCCCCGAAGGTCCGCG
>CANHSE010000029.1 GCA_947463025.1 Comamonadaceae bacterium | reverse complement strand
GGTAGCCAGCTCTTGCCCGTTCATCAGGAAATCGCCGTCACCCGCGATGGTGAACACGGTGCGACCGGTCAGAAGGCTGGCGGCGATGCCGGCGGGCACGCCGTAGCCCATCGCGCCGCTGGTGGGGGCCAGCTGCGTCTTCAAACCCCGGGCCAAGCCGTAGTGGCGAAAGAAGCGATGCATCCAGGTCGCGAAGTTGCCCGCGCCATTGGTCACCACCGCATCAGGCGGCAGGTGCTTTTGCACGGCGGCGATCAGCGCCGGCATGTCGATCGGACCCGGCAGGGGCTGGGGCTCGAGGTTGGACAGGTAATCGGCATGGGCCGCGGCCGTCCAGTCGGCCCAGGGCAGCTGCGGGGGCGCGGTCAGTACCTCAAGCGAGCGTGCCGCGGCGTTCATGCTGGCGTGAATCGCCAGATCCGCCTGGTAGACGCGGTGCAGTTCCTCGGCGCTGGCGTGGAGATGCACCAGGGTCTGCGCGGACCGGGGCGCCTGCAGCAGGGTGTAGCCGCCTGTGGTCATCTCGCCCAGGCGCGGTCCGATGGCGATCACCAGATCGCTCTCGCGGATGCGGGCGGCCAGCTTGGGGTTGATCGCGATGCCCACATCACCGGCGTACTGCGGGTGGTGGTTGTCAAAACAATCCTGGAAGCGAAAGGCGTTGCCCACCGGCAGCTTCCAGTTCTCGGCAAAGCGTTGCAGGGCCTGGGCCGCCTGCGGCGTCCAGCCTCCGCCGCCGGCGATCACGAAAGGCTTGCGCGCCGCCAGCAGCATCTCGCGCAGACGACGCAATGACCCGGGATCACTCCAGGCCTCCACGGCTTCGACGCGCGCCAGCGGGCGTGCCTGCACGGGCTGTGTGAGCATGTCCTCGGGCAACACCACCACCACCGGTCCGGGCCGGCCATTCATCGCGGTGGCAAAAGCGCGCGCGACGTACTCAGGAATCCGCTCGGCGCTGTCGATGCGCTCGACCCGCTTGGCCATCCCTTTGGTGCTGGGGCCAAAGAAGCTGTGGTATTCGACTTCCTGAAAGGCCTCGCGATCGCGCTGGTCGCTGGCCACGTCGCCCACGAAGATCACCATCGGCGTCGAGTCCTGAAAGGCGGTGTGAATGCCGATGGAGGCATTGGTGGCGCCAGGCCCGCGCGTGACGAAGCACACGCCCGGCCGGCCAGTGAGCTTGCCCGCTGCCTCGGCCATGAAGGCTGCGCCGCCTTCCTGGCGGTTCACGATAAAGCGGATCTGGTCCTTGTGAGCGTGAAAGCCGTCAAGCACGGCCAGGAAGCTTTCACCCGGAACACCAAAGGCGTGGGTGACGCCCTGGGCGACCAGGCATTCCACGAGCAGGTGACCAGCCAGGGGGGGAGCGAGAGGGGTCATGGAGCGCAACAGCCTTCAGGGCGTAACAGGCACAGGAGCGGTGCGGCGCACCTTGCGCACGTTCACCGCCGTGAAAATCAGCAGCCCCTGGAAGACGAACAGGCCCAGCCACACACCCTGGTAGTGCTGGCGATCGAGTAGGCCCCCGAACAGCGGGGCCGCCAGGGCTTGGCCAATGTCCAGTCCGGCGTACACCACGCCGTAGACACGGCCGGTGGCGTGGTCGGGGGTCGAGCGCTTGACGATCAGATCACGCGAGGGACCGGCCAGTCCGGTGGCCAAACCCATCGCCCCGAACAAGGCGGGTACGGCCAGCGCCGGCAAGGATGCGAAGCCGATGGCCAGCGCGATCGCGGCGGCCACACCCATGCCCGCCGCCATGATGCGCTCGCAACGCTGTGGGTCGGCGACCAAGAAGCCCCCCAGCAAGATCCCGCAGGCACTGGCCACCATGTAGACGGTCACGCAGGCTGCAGCCAAGGCCACGGGCACACCATGGAGCTGGCGCGCCGCCTCGGGCGCGAAAGCCTGCACCACGCTCAGAACGATGGCGTAGAGCAGGAAGAACATGAAGCACATCCACACCGAGGGAATGCGCAGGAAGGCGAAGCTGCCCTCCGAGCTCGCCACTTCCGTGGCCTGCACAGGGGCACGGACGGGCATTTCCAGGCGGTCGCGCCACCACCAAAGCACGACCATCACGGCCACGACCAACGCGCCAGCGGCCATCAGCGCCACGCGCCAGGAGAAGGCCAGGGTCAGCGGCACCAGGAGGGCGGGCGCCAAGGCCCAGCCCAGGTTGCCGCTCAGGCCGTGCACGCTGTAGGCATGGCCCAGATGCGGCGCACTGACCTTGCGATTGAGCAGGGTGAAATCCACTGGGTGGAAGACGGCATTGCCTGCGCCGGCCATCACCGCGCACACAGCCAGCATTTCGTAGGAGGTGGCGGCCGACATGCCAAAGGCGGCCACAGCGATCAGCCCGAGTCCGGCGAACAGGATGTTGCGTGGGCCGTAGCGGTCCACGAGAAAGCCCGAGGCAGCCTGCATCGCGCAGGACACCACAAAGAACAGCGTCATCAGAAAGCCCAGCTGGGCATAACTCACCGAGAACGCATCCTTGAGCCAAGGAAACAACGGGGCCAGCAGCAGCTGGCTGAAATGACTGATCAGGTGACCCAGACTCACCAGGCCGATGACGCCGGCGTCGCTGCGCAGGCTGCCTGCGGCGGCTGGGGGAGAGGTGCTCATGGCGGAGATGCTAGCCGGAAATCCGCCCGCGTCCTCAGCCGAGAGCGCGCAGCAGGAGTCCCGCGGAGATCGCCAGGGCCATCCAGGCGAAGCCCTGCTGCAAGCGCGGCCCCGCCAAGCGCGCGGCGAACCTGTGCCCGGCCAGTAGCCCCACCAGCGCGCCGGCCGCGAACGGCGCGGCGAGCGCCCAGGGCACCTGGCCTGCCAGCGCGGCTTGCGCCACCGCGCCGCTGGAGACCAGGGCCAACACCCCCATCGAGGTGGCCACCACCGCCTTCGTCGGCAGGTTGGAGACCGACAGCAAGGTAGGGACCAGCACGAAACCGCCGCCTACGCCCAACAGGCCCGACAGAAAGCCCGCGGTCGCACCGGCAAGCGCCAAACGGATCGCACAACGCGGGGTCCAGCGCAGGCGGCCTGTGCCCTCGTCCAGCAGGCAGGGCGCACTGCTGCGCACCTCTTGCCCATCGCCCCGGAGGTCTTGCGCCGCCTGCCGCAGCATCCGCACCGACACGGCCGCCAGCACCACCGCGAAGAGCGCCATCAGCGGGGCGTTGGGGATGCGCTGGGCCAGCCACAGGCCGGCGGGTGTGAGCAGCAGGCCAGACACGGCCATGAAGGCTGCAGCCTTGTAACGCAGCAGCCCTTGCCGCCAACCCAATACCGCCCCGACGCCGGCCGCCAGGGCCACCGCCAGCAGGCCGATCGGTGCCGCCTGGGCCAGACCCAGGTGCAGACCGAACACCAGCAGCGGCACGGCAATGATCGCCCCGCCTGCACCCGTCAGGGCCAGCACCGCACCGACCCCGAGGCCAAGCAAAGGCGGCAGCAGGGAGGTCAGCAGGATCACTGGGGGGTCGCAGGCTGGGCCGCCGGGCCCTGAGCGCTCAGCTCGTGCACCCACATGCCGGCCAGCATGGCCAGGGTGAACACCCAAGCCTGCCACTGGCCTGCACCTGCTGACACGATGGCAGGACCGGGGCAAAAGCCCGCCAGGCCCCAGCCGGCGCCAAACACCAGGCTGCCCACGACCAGGCGGCGGTCAATGGCGCTGGCGCTGGGCAGGTGCATGGCGCCGCCCAGGAAGGCGACGGTGCGCTGGCGGGCCACGGCAAAGGCGCCCACGCCCACGGCAATGGCGCCGCCCATGACCAGGGCCAGCGACGGGTCCCAGGTGCCGGCCAGGTCGAGGAAGCCGAGGACTTTGCCAGGGTCGGTCATGCCCGCCAGGATCAGGCCCAGGCCAAACAGCAGGCCAACAGCGAATTCAGTGAGTCGATGCATCGTGATTCTCCGATTGACGTGGGGGCTCAGGCCAGCAGGTGGCGCATGACGAACACCGTGGCAAAGCCGGTGCCCATGAATGCCAGGGTGGCGACCAGCGAACGCGGTGACATTCGCGACAGACCGCACACACCGTGGCCGCTGGTGCAGCCCGAGCCATATCGGGTGCCCCAGCCGACCAACAAGCCGGCTACCACCAGTAAGGCTGGGGTCGCGTCGATGCGCGGCACCACGGGCGCAGCAAACAGCGACCAGACGGCGGGCGCCGCCAGCAGACCCGCGATGAAGGCAATGCGCCAGCCGGCATCACCCGCACGCGGACGCAGCAAGCCGCCCAGGATGCCGCTGATGCCCAGCACGCGGCCATTGAGCAAAATGAACAAGGCTGAGGCCAGGCCCAAAAGCACGCCGCCAGCCAGCGAGCCCCAGGGTGTGAAATGGTTCCAATCGATCGTCATGTGCTTCTCCTAGAGGCGGGGGTACGGGATCTTTTTGCGGGGGCGCAGTACTGCTGATAGAGAACTTCCATCACCGCCAGCGCCTGCGGGCTCTCCAAACGGTAATAGATGTTTTTGCCGTCGCGCCGGGTGTCGACCAGCCCCTCCTCTCGGAGCACGGCCAGCTGTTGTGACAAGGTAGGCTGTACGATGCCCAGCACCTCTTGCAGCTGCGAGACGCTGCGCTCGCCTTGCGCGAGTTCGCACAGGAGCATCAGGCGGTCGGGGTTGCCCAGCACCTTCATCAGGGTGCAGGCTTGCTCGGCGGCATGGCGCAAGGCCTCGAGGGGCGCAGCATGAGCGGGATGGGCGAAGATGGGCATGGCTTGCAAATAATCTATCTTTCAATATATTATCAAATCATAGACTGATTGACAAGGAGTCCTGCATGCCCGCGACCGTTGAGCCCTTCTTCGACCCCGCCACCTGGACCTGGACCTATGTCGTGCACGCGGGCCAAGGCACGGCCTGCGCCATCATCGACCCGGTGCTGGACTACGACGCCAAGTCAGGCCGAACCCGCACGGACTCTGCGCAGCGCGTGGTCGACTATGTGCGTGCGCAGCGCCTGTCGGTGCAGTGGATCCTGGAGACCCATGCGCACGCCGACCACCTCAGCGCCGCGATCTGGCTGCGCGAGCAACTGGGCGGGCGCATCGGCATCGGCAGCCGTATCCCCTCGGTGCAAAGCGTGTTCAAGAAGATCTTTCACCTCGAGCCCGAGTTCGCCACCGACGGTTCGCAGTTCAATCATCTCTTCGCCGACGACGAGACCTTCACCATCGGCGACCTGCAGGCCCGCGTCCTGAGCGTGCCGGGCCACACGCCTGCTTGCGTGGCCTACGAAGTCGGCGATGTGGTCTTCGTAGGCGACACCCTCTTCCCGCCCGACGTGGGCACCGCCCGCTGCGACTTTCCCGGCGGCAGTGCGCAGACCCTGTACCACTCGGTACGCAAGATCCTGTCCATGCCAGACGAGACCCGCCTGTTCATGTGCCACGACTACCCGCCTACCGATCGTGCACCCCGCTGCGAAACCCGCGTGGCCGAACAGCGCGCCCACAACATCCACATCCACGACGGCGTCTCCGAGGACGCATTTGTCGCCATGCGCACGAAACGCGACGCGGGCCTGCAAATGCCGACCCTGATCCTGCCTGCCATTCAGGTAAACATCCGCGCCGGCCAGATGCCGCCGCAAGAAGCCAATGGCGTGAGCTACCTGAAGATCCCGATCAACGCGCTCTGACGCGGCCGAGCCATACTTGCGGCTTCACGAACAAGGAGACAGGCATGCAAGCGGTGGGAAAGATCGCCGTCGTCACCGGCGGTGCGAGCGGGATCGGCGAGGGTCTGGCGCGACGCCTGGCCGCCGACGGTGCGCGGGGTGTGGTGGTCGCTGATTTGGACCTGGCACGCGCCCAGGCCGTTGCCACCGACATCGGTCCGCAGGCGCTGGCCCTGCGCTGCGATGTGAGCCGCGAGGCCGACATCCAGGCCCTGGTGGCCGCCACCTGCGAGCGCTTCGGTCAGGTGGACATCTTCTGCTCCAACGCGGGCATCCTGGGGCGCCCCGGTGGCTTCGAGCTGGAAGACCCGCTGTGGGATTCGATGTGGCAGATCCACCTGATGGCGCATGTGTGGGCGGCGCGCGCCGTCGTGCCCGGCATGGTGGCGCGCGGCGAGGGCTTCTTCCTGGTCACGGCCTCGGCCGCCGGCCTGCTCAATATCGTCGAGAGCGCGCCCTACGCCGTCACCAAGCATGCGGCGGTGGGCTTTGCCGAGTGGCTGCGTATTGGCTATGGGCGGCGCGGGGTGCGGGTGGCCTGCCTGTGCCCCCAAGGCGTGGACACCGCAATGACACGCGGCGGCGCCGGATCGGCCGGCCATGACGGCATGCTCACCCCCGCGCAGGTCGCCGAAGAAGTGATGCAGACGATGCGCGAGGAACGCTTCCTGGCCCTGCCCCACCCCTCGGTCGCCCAGTACATGCAGGCCAAGGTGCAGGACTACGACCGCTGGCTGGGCGGCATGCAAAAGCTCTACGCGCAGCACATGGGCCCGGCGCGCTGATCTCCTTCGCGGCGCGTGGGCCGGCCTCAGGCCGGTGCCACGTGACCGAACTTGAACACCCCCGGCTCCAGCGCCGGGTTGACCTCCACCGGGATCACGCTCTTGGGCGGGAAGCGCCCCTCCAGAATCAGCTTGGAAAGCGGGTTTTCGATCCGCTGCTGGATGGCGCGCTTCAAAGGCCGCGCGCCAAATACCGGGTCAAAACCGACCTTGGCCAATTCTTCCAGCGCCGCCTCGGGCACTTGTAGCACCAGGTCCATCTTGGCCAGGCGCTGCTCCAGCACCTGCAGCTGGATGCGGGCGATACGCGCGATGTGCGTGGCATCCAGACCATGAAACACCACCGTCTCGTCGATCCGGTTCAGGAACTCCGGGCGGAAGTGGTTCTTGAGTTCGTCCCACACCGCTTCCTTCACGTCCTCGTAGGGCCGGCCGACCATCGCCTGGATCATGTGCGAGCCGATGTTGCTGGTCATCACGATCACCGCGTTCTTGAAATCGACGGTGCGGCCCTGGCCGTCGGTGAGGCGTCCGTCATCGAGCACCTGCAGCAGCACGTTGAACACGTCGGGGTGGGCCTTCTCGACTTCGTCGAGCAAGATCACGCTATAGGGTTTGCGACGCACCGCCTCGGTCAGGTAGCCGCCCTCTTCGTAGCCCACATAGCCTGGGGGCGCGCCGATCAGGCGGGCCACCGAGTGCTTTTCCATGAACTCGCTCATGTCGATGCGAATCAGGTGGTCTTCGCTGTCAAACAGGAAGGTGGCTAGGGCCTTGCACAACTCGGTCTTGCCCACGCCCGTGGGGCCGAGGAACAGAAAGGAGCCCGTCGGCCGGTTGGGGTCAGACAAGCCCGAGCGGCTACGGCGAATCGCGTTGGCCACCGCTTGAATAGCCTCGTCCTGGCCCACCACGCGCTGGTGCAGACGTTCTTCCATTTTCAGCAGCTTCTCGCGCTCGCCCTGCATCAGCTTGGACACCGGAATGCCCGTGGCGCGCGCCACCACTTCGGCGATCTCCTCGGCGCCCACCTGGGTGCGAAGCAGCTGTGGGCGGCCCGCCTGGGCCTTGTCGGTTTCGTGGGCCTGGGCCACCTTCAGGCGTTTTTCCAGCTCGGGCAGCTTGCCGTATTGCAGCTCGGCGACCTTGTTGAAATCGCCCTTGCGTGTGAGTTCTTCGATCTGGTGACGCAGGCGGTCGATTTCTTCCTTGATCTGCGCGCCGCCCTGGGCCTGGGCCTTCTCGGCCTTCCAGATGTCTTCGAAATCGGCGATCTCTTTTTGCAGCTTGCCGATTTCTTCCTCGATCAGCGCAAAGCGCTTTTGCGAGGCCTCATCGGTCTCCTTACGCACCGCCTCGCGCTCGATCTTCAGCTGAATCAGGCGACGATCGAGTTTGTCCATCACCTCGGGTTTGGAGTCGATCTCGATCTTGATTTTGGAGGCCGCCTCGTCGATCAGGTCGATGGCCTTATCCGGCAAGAAGCGGTCGGTGATGTAGCGGTGCGAGAGTTCCGCCGCGGCGACGATGGCCGGGTCGGTGATCTCCACACCGTGGTGCACCTCGTATTTTTCCTGCAGCCCGCGCAAGATGGCGATGGTCGCCTCGACGGTGGGCTCGCCCACCAGGATCTTCTGAAAGCGCCGCTCCAGGGCGGCGTCTTTTTCGATGTACTTGCGGTATTCGTCCAGCGTGGTGGCGCCCACGCAGTGCAGCTCGCCGCGCGCCAGCGCCGGCTTGAGCATATTGCCCGCGTCCATCGCGCCTTCGGCCTTGCCCGCGCCCACCATGGTGTGCAGCTCGTCGATGAAGACGATGGTCTGGCCTTCGTCTTTGGCCAGCTCGTTGAGCACATTCTTCAAGCGCTCTTCGAACTCACCGCGAAACTTCGCGCCCGCCAGCAGGGCCGCCATGTCCAGCGACAGCACGCGCTTGTTCTTCAGGCTCTCGGGCACCTCACCGGCCACGATGCGCTGGGCCAGGCCTTCGACGATGGCGGTCTTGCCCACACCGGGCTCGCCAATCAGCACGGGGTTGTTCTTCGTGCGCCGCTGCAGCACCTGGATCGCGCGGCGAATTTCATCATCCCGGCCGATCACCGGATCGAGCTTGCCCTGGCGGGCGCGCTCGGTCAGATCCAGGCAGTATTTCTTGAGGGCCTCGCGTTGGCCCTCGGCCTCGGCGCTGTTCACGCTCTGGCCACCGCGCACCGCGTCGATGGCGGTCTCGAAGGACTTGCGTATCAGCCCATGCTCGCGGGCGATACGGCCGATATCGGCCTTGCTGTCTGCCACCGCCAGGAGGAACAACTCGCTGGCGATGAACTGATCGCCGCGCTTGAGGCCCTCTTTCTCGGCCGCCTGCAGCAGGCCCACCAGTTCGCGGCCAACCTGCACCTGCTCCTGCCCCTGGACCTGCGGGCGCTTGTGCATGGCGGTCTCGGCGGCGGCCAGCAGGCCCGGCACATTCACGGCCGCCCGCTGCAGCAGGGCCCGGGGGCCATCTTCCTGGCGCAGCATGGCCACCAGCAGGTGCTCGGGTTCGATGTAGGCGTGGTCATTGCCCAGGGCGAGGGTCTGGGCCTCGTTCAGGGCTTCCTGGAATTTGGTGGTGAGCTTGTCGAGTCGCATGGCAAACGCTCCTGGTTGCCTGAGAGCTTAGGCTGTCTGCGGGGATTTCAAGGGTGCGGCACCGGGCCTCGGCCGCACAGGGACGGTCAGATTTCCGTTAGCTCCCAGCTCAGCCCTGGTTACTGACAGCCCTTCAAGCTGAAGGAGTAAATCTTGCATACCAAAGTACCATCCCATTCCAGCCCGTCACGCCCAAGCGAGCCGCGCTCTCGCGCCCCCAAGAGTTTCAAGGTGCGTCGCCGGTCGGCCCGAGTGGGCATCTCGGGATCGTGGCGGATCGGCGCCATTCCCCTGCGATCCATCGCCGTCGGCTTCAAAACCCTGGCATCGCGCGTGGCCCAGGCGGTGATCCGACCCTCAGCCGCCAAGCACGCAAGCGAGTCGGAGGACCACCTCCCCGTCACACTGCATCCACGTGATCGCAATGCCGCGAGGTCCTCCGGCACCCAAGCCGTGGGACAGAAAGTGGTTCAGCAGCTCGAAGAAGCGCTCACGCACAACCTCCTGGCCATGGTGTGTGGCCCCACGACTGAGACGGTGGACACGACTGGCATTTGCAAAGCGTTTGAGAACGATGTTTTCCGCGGGACAGACATCGTCGATCGGATTGCCAAGCCCCCACAGGCATTGCAGGCGGGCCTTCCAAACGGCGAGGGCCAAGGCGATCAGCGCCACGCTGCCATCCAGACCTACATGGCCCAGCTTGGAACGGCTCGCTTCGACAGCGACCCCGCCCTCATGGAGGCGTTCACAAAGATCGCCCATCAGGGGGCCTTCAAACCCGTCATGGAAAAGATGGGGGCCTTGCTTGGGCGGTGCGATTTCTCAACGCCGGTGCTGAATGCGCCGGCGGTCATTCCCTCCACGACAACACGGCAATTTGAGTTGCACGCTGCGTCAGTGACCAGAGACAGAGCTAGCCTGGACGTCTCGATGCACCTGAACGCATCGATCAACTTGATTGCGGACCAGACAGGCTCCTCGAAAACTTTCGTCCCCAACACCAGCAATGTCAGCTTTTCATCTCGCGTGATCCTCGAGATCGACTGTCGCCAGGTACTGCCGCCGACCTCATCGGACCCCACAACCGACAAAAAGTCTGCCGAGCCGCAAGGCTCCCTCTCCGGCGACACATCGGGCGAGCAACGGTATCCGTCCCGACTGCCGCGCGCAGCGATCAAGCTGACCATGGCAGATACGCGAGTCGAATACCGCCTCAATCCAAGTGACCCCTCCGAGTCGTAGGTTCTGAGGCAGCCCAGGGGTGCTACCGATTCCAGTATCCTTAGGTCGCGGTCGCTCGAGCGGCCTCTTTCCAACGACCTGGAGACCCGCATGCCCCACACCCCCTCCTCCCTGCGCCGCAGCCTGCTGGCCGCCCTGGCCCTGGCGGCCACCGGTGCGCCCGCCTGGAGCCAGTCCGGCAACCCGATCCGCATCTTGGTGGGCTTTCCGCCCGGGGGCGGCACCGACGCCATCGCCCGCGCGCTGGCCGACAAGCTCAAGGACGTCCTGGGCGTGCCGGTGATCGTCGAGAACAAGGCCGGCGCCGGCGGCCAGATTGCCGCCCAGGCCCTGAAGGCGGCGGCCCCCGATGGCAGCACCTTCTTCCTCAGTCACGACCATTCCATCTCCATTCTGCCCCTGGTCACCCGTAACGCCAGCTTCGACCCCGCCACCGACTTCATCCCCGTGGCCGGCTTTGCCAGCTTTGCCAACGTGCTGGCGGTCTCGGGCGGCGTGCCCGCCAAGACCTTGCAGGAGTACGTGGCTTGGGTGCAGTCGGCCCGTGGCGGCAAGGACACCATCGGTGTGCCGGCGCCAGGCTCGATCCCCGAGTTCCTGGTGGGCCTGGTGGGTGCGCGCTACAAGCTGGACGTGCAAGCCGCCCCCTATCGCGGCAGCGCGCCCCTGATCGCTGACATGCTGGGCAACCAGATCAGTGCGGGGGTGGCCTCGGTGCCCGACTTCATCGAGCAACACAAGGCCGGCAAGCTGCGCATCGTGGCTGTCATCGGCGACAAGCGCCAGCCGGTGGTGCCCGACGCGCCCACGTTCTCCGAGCTGGGATTTACCAACCTGGACGATCTGCCCTATTACGGCCTCTTTGCCCCGGCCGGTACGCCCGCCCCCGCCCTGGAGCGTTTCGGGCAGGCCCTGCAGCGGGTGATTGCCATGCCCGACGTGCGCGAGCGCCTGACCGGCATGGGCCTGACGGTGGGCTATCAGCCGCAGGCGCAGTTTGCGGGCGTGGTGCGCAAGTACACCCAGACGTGGGACCGCATCATCAAGGCCAGCGGCTTCCAGCCCAAGTAAGGCGTCCGCCCCGCAAGGGGCTCGGCGCGCATCTTCGTCAGCCAGGGCGAGGGATCGCAGCGGAACTATCCGCCCGGCGGGGCTACTCAGCCGCGTCCGATCACTCATCAGGAACGAAGATGCCACTGGAAATTCCCGCACGCAACCTCGCGCCCACTCGCTCGCCACCCGAGGGGGATCAAAGCAGCACTTCGACCCGCATCAACGAAGGGATCAGAGTCCGACGGGCCCGCGTGTGGCCGTCCAGCCAGTGGCGGCTCGGAGCGATCCCTCTCGCGTCCCTGGGACAAGCCATTTCCCGGGGACTCCGTGCGATGAGCTGCTGCATCAGGCCGCATCGCGGTGACCCATCAGCGGTGACAGCTGACGCATTCAAAACCCCAGCGAGCAACAAGACTGCAGCTGGAGATTCCAACAACGTTGTCGTGCACGACCAGACGACGGCGGTTTCCGGGCGCCAAATCGGCGTCGATAGCCCTGACCTTTTGCCGATCGCGCCTACACAGATGAGAGACGCGAAGCGCTTTGGCCTACCCACCAGCTTTACCGAACTGAGACCCAGCCGGTTGACGGAGTCTTCAGTGCTCACGAAAACCACGATTGGCGTCACGCGCTTGGATTGGGAGCCCAATTTCTTGACTGTGGTCGACTCCGCTCACCTGGATGCGTTCCTCAATTACTGCGCTACCCAAGATTTCTCTGCCGAAAACCCGCTGTTCGTGATCGCGGCTCAAAAACTGTTAGAGACTGCAGAGCGGAGCGAAGAGAGAGCGACCCTTGCACGTGGCATGCAACAGGCCTTTACGGACGCGCAAGCACCGCTTGAACCGAACTTCGAAGGGCCAATCAAACGCCAGCTTCAAGCGGCCTTAGCCGGGGTGGCTAGAGGGGAAACTCCAGACAACCTGCGCCCAGTGTTGGAAGCGGCGCAGAAAAACCTACTCAATTCTTTCGGGACGGACGCATTCGGAAGATTCCTGAAATCGCTCCCCGCCTAAGCGGAAGGTCCCAACCCCGCGCTCACACACCCCATCGCTGCAAGGCGGTCTCGTCCGCCTCACGCGCATCCACCCACCGCTGCTGTCCATCGGCAGCGGTTTCTTTTTTCCAGAACGGCGCGCGCGTCTTGAGGTAGTCCATCAGGAACTCGCAGGCCTCGAAGCTCTGGCCGCGATGGGCCGAGGTCACGGCCACCATCACGATCTGATCCTGCGGCTGCAAGAGCCCGATGCGATGGATCACGCGCGCGGCGCGGATGTCAAAGCGCTGATACGCCGCGTCGATCATGGCCTCGATGGACTGCTCGGTCATACCGGGGTCGTGCTCGAGTTCCATCGCGCTGACCTGGCTGCCCGCGTTGCGGTCTCGCACCGTGCCCACAAACACGCAGACCGCGCCCACGCCGCCATCGTCCGCGCGCAGGGTGGCCACTTCGTGCGAGAGATCGAAGTCGGCACTTTGAATGAACACGCGCTGCGGCATGGTCAACCTCCGGTGACAGGCGGAAAGAACGCCACCTCAGCGCCCTCGCTCAAGGCGGCGGACTCGTCGACCATCACCTGGTTCAGGGCCATGCGCACCGCCTTGCCACGGGCCAAGGCCTGCGCATAGGCGTCGCCGCGTGCAATGAGTTCATCGCGCACGCCGCCCAGCGTGGTGGCGGACGTTTCCACGGACTCCTGAGCGAGGCCGATGGCTTCGCGGATGGAGGCGAAATAACGGATCGACAACTTCATGGCGGCCCCTCAGGCAAGCAGGTCGGACAGGCTGATGAACGAGACCGCATCGCCCCGCGCGATCGCGCTGCCGGGCGGCTTGTCCACCAGGCCGTCGCCCCAGACTACCGAGGTCAGCACGCCCGAGCTCTGGTTCGCAAAGAGGTCCAGGCCGCCTTGCGCATTACGGCGCACACGCAAAAACTCGCGGCGCTTATCGGGGCGAGGCCAGTCGAAATGCGCGGGCAGGCGCGTGGCAGGCGGCGTGAGCGCCGTCGCTCCTTGGAGCTGGAGCAAGAAGGGCCGGACCAGCAAAGCGAAGGTGACAAAACTTGACACCGGGTTGCCCGGCAAGCCGATGAAGTGCGCGGCACCCACACGCCCATAGGCAAAGGGCTTGCCAGGCTTGATGGCGATCTGCCAGAGATCCAAAGTGCCCAGGGCCTGCACCGCAGGCTTGATGTGGTCTTCTTCGCCGACAGAGACGCCGCCGCTGGTCAGAATCAGATCGTGGCCCGCACTGGCATCGCGCAGCGCCTGCACGGTCGCCTCACGCTGGTCGGGGACGATGCCCAGGTCGCTCACCTCGCACCCCAGGCGCTGCAGCATGGCGCGCAAGAAGAAACGGTTGGAGTTGTAGATGGCGCCCGGCTTCATGGCCTGGGGGGGCACGGTACCGGGCATGACCAGTTCGTCGCCCGTCGAAAACAGCGCCACGCGCGGGCGCGCAGCTACCGGGAGCTCGGCCAGGCCGATGCTGGCCGCCAGGCCCATCTCGGCGGGCGACAGGCGCTGACCAGCGCGCAGCACCGCGTCGTCGCGGGTCACGTCTTCGCCGCTGCGGCGGATCCACTGACCAGGCAGTGGCGCGCGCAACACACGCACCGTGCCATCGACCAGCGTCTCGGTGTCTTCTTGCATCACGATCGCATCGGCGCCCTCGGGCACCGGCGCGCCAGTGAAGATGCGGGCCAGGGTGCCGGCCTGCAGGGGCTGCGCCGCGCTGCCCGCCGGGATGCGCTGGCTCACGGGCATGGCGCCGTCGGCCAGGTCAGCGCAGCGCAGGGCGTAGCCGTCCATGGAGCTGTTGTCCTGCGGGGGCACTTGCAAAGCCGAGACTTGATCCTGAGCCAAGACGCGCCCGTCGGCATCAAAAGTGGACACCGACTCAACACGCGCCAGCGGCGTCGCGCGCGCCAGCAGGTCAGCCAGGGCGTCGTCCAGGCTGCGCAGCGGGGGACGGGGGGCGTTCATGCGTAGTGCTCAGCGATGTAGGTGAAGCGGTCGCCCTGGTCAACCAGCCACTGGGCCACTGCGTCATGGTCGTTGATGTCCAGCAGGGGGCGCTGGGTGGGCACGGGCAAGCGGCTGGCATCGTCGGTCGCGATGGCCACCACGAAGTCGTCGTCCGTGTACCGCGTGGGCTGGCCGGCATCGGCACGCCAGACCTCGACCTTGAGCAGGTCGCTTTGCTTGAAGCCTTCGACCAGCACCCAATCCACGCTGTGATCGAGCTGAGAAATCAAGGGGTGAACCGTGACCTGCGTCTCCTGCTCGAACTCGCGCACAAGGGCCATGCGCTGGCTGGAGGCGGCCACCACTTCGAAGGCACCCGCCTGACGATGCCGCCAGGTGTCCTTGCCCGGATGGTCGATGTCGAATTTGTGGTGGGCATACTTGACCACCGAGACGCGCAGGCCACGCAGCTTGAGCGCGCCGATCACGCCCTCGACCAGGGTCGTCTTGCCAGAGCCGGAGTAGCCGGCGAAACACACGACGTTCATGTCGCGCCCTCAGTCGCAGTGGGACGCGATATAGGCCTTGACCTGGTCGACGTCAGCGGGCATCACCCGCACGCGCTTGGGTCGGTCCTCGATGCCTTCGAAACCAGCCGGGCGATGGGGCTGGCGGTCCAGGGCTTCGACGATGGTGGCCGCAAACTTGATTGGCAAGGCGGTCTCCAGCACGATCATGGGCACCAGCGGATCGCGCTGCTCGCGTGCCACCTTGACGCCGTCGGCAGTGTGGGTGTCGATCATGTCCTGATACCGCTGCCAGGTGTCGCGGATGGTGGCCAGGCGATCGGCATGGCTGCTGCGGCCGCTGGCAAAGCCATAGCGCTCGCGGGCCGCCGCCACTTCGGCGGGTAGCTCAAAGCGCCCGCGTGCGCCCAGTTCGTCCTGGAACAAGTGCTTGACGCGGGCCGCGTCGCGTCCGAGCAGGTCGAACACGAAGCGCTCGAAGTTACTGGCCTTGGAGATGTCCATCGAGGGGCTGGAGGTCTCGAAGGTGTCGGCGCTGCCCCGCACGCGGTAGGTGCCGGTGCGA
The DNA here is from genome assembly GCA_947463025.1 of Comamonadaceae bacterium. Classification (GTDB taxonomy): domain Bacteria; phylum Pseudomonadota; class Gammaproteobacteria; order Burkholderiales; family Burkholderiaceae_C; genus Ramlibacter. The sequence goes on along the minus strand of CANHSE010000029.1, from coordinate 5,303 downwards.
AAGAACTCATCGAGTACATCGTTCTCGTTGGTGGCGGCCACCAACTTGGCGATCGGCAGGCCCATCATGCGCGCCACATGGCCGGCGCAGATGTTGCCGAAGTTGCCCGAGGGCACGGTGAAGCTGACCTTCTGGTCGTTGGACGTGGTGGCCTGAAAGTAACCGGCAAAGTAATAGACCACCTGGGCCACCAGACGCGCCCAGTTGATCGAGTTGACCGTGCCGATACGGTATTTGCGCTTGAAGGCCAGATCGTTGGAGACCGCCTTGACGATGTCCTGACAGTCGTCGAACACGCCCTCGATCGCCAGGTTGTGGATGTTGGCCTCTTGCAGGCTGAACATCTGCGCCTGCTGAAAGGGGCTCATGCGCCCGTGCGGCGAGGTCATGAAAACGCGCACGCCCTTCTTGCCCTTCATCGCGTATTCGGCGGCACTGCCGGTATCGCCCGAGGTCGCGCCCAGAATATTCAAGGATTCGCCACGACGAGCCAGCTCGTACTCGAACAGATGCCCGAGCAACTGCATGGCCATGTCCTTGAAGGCCAGGGTGGGGCCGTTAGACAAGGCCTCGAGGTAGACACCGGCTTCGAGCTTGCGCAGAGGGACGATCTGCGGCGTGCCGAACACGGCCTCGGTGTAGGTCTTGCGGCACAAAGCGCGCAGGTCGGTGGCGGGGATGTCGTCGATGTACAGTGACAAGATCTCGAACGCCAGCTCGTGATACGCCAGACCGCGCCAGCGCGTGAGCGTGGCGTCATCCACCTGCGGATAGCGCTCGGGCAGGTACAGGCCGCCATCGGGGGCCAGGCCCTCCAAGAGGATCTCGCAAAAGCGCTTGCGGTCAGGGTGACCGCGCGTAGACAGATACAGCATCAGGCGAGTTCTTCTTTGCGGATGCGAGTGATGGGTGCCAGCACGGTGGGCAGCGCCTGCATCTGGGCCAGGGCCGCGTCCATGGTGCCTTCGCGCACATCGTGGGTGAGGATGATGAGGTCGGTCTGTTTCTCGCCCTCACCGGCTTCGCGCTGCAGCATGGCATCCACAGAAATGCCGGCATCGGCGAGCAGCCCCGTGACGCGGGCCAGCACGCCCGCCTGATCGGCCACGCGCAGGCGCAGGTAGTAGCTGGTGACCACCTCAGACATGGGCAGCACCGGCTGGTCGCTCATTTGATCGGGCTGGAAAGCCAGGTGCGGCACGCGCTGGGCGGCATCGGCCGTGTGCAAGCGGGTGATGTCCACCAGGTCGGCGATCACCGCGCTGGCGGTGGGCTCGCTGCCCGCGCCCTTGCCGTAGTACAGGGTGGTGCCCACGGCATCACCCTGCACCATGACCGCATTCATCGCGCCTTCGACATTGGCCAGCAGGCGCTTGGCAGGCACGAGGCTGGGGTGTACGCGCAACTCAATGCCCTGGGGCGTGCGCTTGGTGATCCCGAGAAGCTTGATGCGGTAGCCCAGTTGCTCGGCATAGCGGATGTCTTGCGCGCCCAGTTTCGTGATGCCTTCGACATAGGCCTTGTCGAACTGCACCGGGATGCCAAACGCGATGGCGGACATGATGGTGGCCTTGTGCGCGGCGTCCACGCCTTCGATGTCGAAGGTGGGGTCGGCCTCGGCATAGCCCAGACGCTGCGCCTCTTTCAGGACGACATCGAAATCCAGGCCCTTGTCACGCATCTCGGACAAGATGAAGTTGGTGGTGCCGTTGATGATGCCGGCGATCCATTCGATGCGGTTGGCAGTAAGGCCCTCACGCAGCGACTTGATGATGGGGATGCCGCCCGCCACCGCCGCCTCAAAAGCCACCATCACGCCCTTCTTGTGGGCGGCGGCGAAGATCTCGGTGCCGTGTACGGCCAAAAGCGCCTTGTTGGCGGTGACCACATGCTTCCCGGCGTCGATGGCCTCCATCACCAGCTGACGCGCGATGCCGTAGCCGCCAATCAGCTCGATGACGATGTCAATGTCGGGATTGGCAATGACGGCGCGCGCATCATTGACCACTTGCACCTGCGAGCCCACAACGGCCTGCGCCCGCGCCGTGTCGAGGTCGGCCACCATGGTGACGGCGATGCCGCGGCCTGCACGACGCTGGATTTCGTTCTGATTGCGCGAGAGGACGTGAAAGACGCCGCTGCCGACGGTGCCGATGCCCAGCAGGCCGACTTGGATGGGTTTCATTTGGAGTGACGCAAACGGTAGGTTTCGAGAAATTTGGCGATGCGGCCGATGGCCTCACGCAAGTCGTCTTCGTGGGGCAGGAACACGATGCGGAAATGGTCCGACGCATGCCAGTTAAAGCCCGTGCCCTGCACCAGCATCACGCGGGTTTCTTGCAACAGCTCGAGGAAGAACTGGCGGTCGTCCTGCACCGGATACACCTTCGGGTCCAGACGTGGGAACATGTACAGGGCGGCCTGCGGCTTGACGCAGGTGACACCCGGAATGGCGGTGATCAGCTCATAGGCCAAATCACGCTGGCGACGCAGACGCCCACCCTCGGCCACCAGATCGTTGATGCTCTGGTAGCCGCCCAGCGCCGTCTGAATGGCGTACTGCCCCGGCACATTGGCGCACAGGCGCATGTTCGAGAGCATGTTCAGGCCCTCGATGTAATCGTCCGCGGCCTTCTTGTCGCCAGAGACCACCATCCAGCCCGCGCGGTAGCCGCAAGAGCGATAACTCTTGGACAGCGAGTTGAAGGTGAGCGTGAGCACGTCGTCGGACAGGCTGCCGATGGCGGTGTGCTTCATCTCGTCATAGAGCACCTTGTCATAGACCTCGTCGGCCATGAGCACCAGGCCGTGCTCGCGCGCGATGGCCACGAGTTCCTTGAGGAGCGCGTCGGAATACAGCGCGCCGGTCGGGTTGTTCGGGTTGATGACGACCAGACCCTTGGTGCGCGGCGTGATCTTGCGGCGGATGTCGGCCGGATCGGGCATCCAGCCATTGGCCTCGTCGCACAGGTAATGCACGGGCTTGCCGCCGGCCAGCGTGGCGGCGGCGGTCCACAGCGGGTAATCGGGCGCGGGCAGGAGCAACTCGTCGCCGTCATTGAGCAGCGCGTTGGTGGCGGTGACGATGAGCTCGCTGGCGCCGTTGCCCAGGTAGATGTCATCCAGCGTGACGCCGCTGATGCCCTGTTGCTGCGTGTAGTGCATCACCGCCTTGCGCGCGGCGAAGATGCCCTTGCTGTCGGAGTAGCCCGCCGAGTTGGGCAGGTTGCGGATCATGTCCTGCTGGATTTCTTCGGGCGCATCGAAACCGAACACGGCAAGGTTGCCGATATTGAGCTTGATGATCTTGTGGCCCTCTTCTTCCATGCGTCGCGCCGCATCCATGATGGGACCCCGGATGTCGTAAAGCACGTTGGCCAACTTGGCCGATTTCTGGACTGTCTTCAAAGGCCCTCCGAAGGCGCTCGCGCAGGTGAAAACCTATAATTTGACCATAGTTGACGCGCCATGAAGCTGCAGCCAGACCGCTCCCTTGCCCCCACGATCACCGGCCATGGCCCGGGCTGGGTGGCGGTCAATGGCGAGCGGATCGCCCACAGCGTGATCATCGGCTCGGCCGGCCAGCGCATCGCCTGGCCCGTGAGCACCTACGAGGCGCTGGAGGCCTCCCATTTCGCCCTGCTGGCCGAACTGGACGTCGAGGTCGTCCTGTTTGGCAGCGGTCCGCGCATCCGCTTTCCCCGCCCCGCTTGGATTGCCCCCCTGGTGGCCCGCCGTACCGGTCTGGAGACCATGGACACGGCGGCGGCCTGCCGCACCTACAACATCCTGGCGCAAGAAGGCCGCAGCGTCGCGGCCGCGCTGCTGCTGGAGCCACCGGTCTGAGCCCCCCCGCCGCCGGGCCGGGGGCGGGGACTCGTTTGGGTTAAAATCGTGGGCTTCGCGGACTGCTGCGGCCGCCCACAACGACAAACCCCTGTCACACGAGATATTTATCCATGGCGATCGTTGTCAATAAACCCATCCCGGAGTTCGAAGCCAATGCGACCGGTGGCGTCAAGGTGTCCAACACCACGCACCTGGGGCAGACGGTTGTCTTGTACTTCTACCCCAAGGACAACACCCCGGGCTGTACCACAGAGGCCATGCAGTTTCGTGACAAGTACAAGGATTTCGTCAAGGCTGGCGCCACCGTGTTCGGCGTCTCCCGCGACAACATGAAGTCGCATGACGATTTCAAGTCCAAGCTCGAATTGCCCTTCGAGCTGATCGCCGACACCGAAGAAAAAATGTGCCACATGTTCGGGGTGGTCAAGAACAAGATCATGTACGGCAAGAAGGTCAAGGGCATCGAGCGCAGCACCTTCCTGATCGGCGCCGACGGCATCCTCAAGCAGGAATGGCGCGGCATCAAGGTCCCCGGCCATTCCGACGAAGTCCTCAAGGCGGTCAAGGCACTCAAAAAGGCCAAGGCCGCCTGAGCGCGACGCGGGCGAGGCGGCATTGACGCCTTGCAACAACACCCGCACCCGCCCGATTGCCCCCCCTGGGCGCTTGTGCATAATCAGGCCATGCCGATGTTCCTGACGCCTTGCGTCAACACCGCCAGCCCCGAGAAAGCCGTCCGGCCCGTCCGACGGCTTTTTTGCTTTCTGTCCCCCTCCACTTTCGGGAACTCCTCGTCCTATGCCCCTGCCTCCCGCCCCCTCCAAGCGCGCAGCCCTGCTCCCGGTGCAAGCCTACGACGCGCCGGCCCGCTCCTCGCACAAGGCGGCCCGAAAATCGGAAGCGGTCTCCGCCACCGGCAGCCCCCTGCCTGAGCGGCCGCAGGTCGAGGACTTCGCCCCCCGCGGTGGTGGCGCCACCCAGGCCTTCGAGGCCGAGCCCGAGGTCGTCTTTGAGGCCGCCCGCGCACCCGTCGCCGGGCGTCGTAAAGCGGCCGCGGCCGCCCCCGCAGCCGAGGCTCGGCCTCGCAAGGCCAAGGCCCGCAGCAGCGGCCCGACCAAGCTGTTCGTGCTGGACACCAACGTGCTGATGCATGACCCCATGTGCCTGTTCCGCTTCGAGGAACACGACATCTTCCTGCCCATGATCGTGCTGGAGGAGTTGGACGGTCACAAAAAAGGCATGACCGAGGTCGCCCGCAACGCCCGCCAGGCCAGCCGCTCGCTGGACGCGCTGGCTGGCGAACAGGGCGCGGACATCGGCAAGGGCCTCAAGCTCGACTCCACCGGGCACCGCGAGGCCGGTGGCAGCCTGTTCTTTCAGACCCAGGCCTTTGCCAATCCCCTGCCCCACAACCTGCCCCAGGGCAAGGCCGACAACCAGATCCTGGGCGTGGT
>CANHSE010000028.1 GCA_947463025.1 Comamonadaceae bacterium | reverse complement strand
GCCCTCGATCACTTTGCGCACCGCCTGCATCACCAGATCGACGATCCGGTCTTCCGACTTTTCTAGAAAGTCGATATTGCGGGCCACATTCTCGATCACCTGGGCGGCCTGCTCGTGCCGGGCTTCGGCCAACCCCTGCGCATAGCCTTCGCGGCGCTCTGCTTCGTACGCCCCCTCGGCATCGGCGATGATTTTCTGCGCCCGTGCGTGGGCGCTCGCTATCAAGACAGCTGCCTCTCGCAGTGTCTGCAGACGCTCCTGCGCCAACACCTTGGATCCTGGATCCATCAGACCCTGGAGAGTGTCATAGCGTCTCAGGGGAAGGCGGGAAACAACGACAGCCATTCTGGGTCAACCTCTTGGAGTACCCCGCGTGCGAAGGCCAAGGCGCTTGCGCCATCCCGCAACGGCAGGGGTAATTCAGAATGGGGAGCCGGCGGGATGGACGGCAGCCGCAGGCGCGCCCGGCAGGCCACGGGGAGACAGGCGTGTTCCGCGACGATCGCCAGCACTTGGTATCCAAGCCCGCGCGCCTGCTCGCGCACATGCCCCATCGACACCGCCACCCCCTCGCCTGTGTCGGATGGCAAGCGCCGCCCGGCCGATTCCCGCGCGAAGTCCAGCTCCTCGCGCGTCAACTCGGTGCGCAGCGCCTGCAGATCTTCGCGGGTGATGATCCGCCGGATCGACGGCCCCAACAGCATCAGGCCGCAGCCCACGAGCAGTCGCTCGAAGCTCTCCTCGCAGGTCATGAACAGCGGTAAGGCGGGATCGCGCAAACCGGATACGACAGCCTCCTCGGGCCCCAAGGCGTTCAAGAGGCTGGTGTTGGCGTGACGTCGTAGCGCGCGCGGGTCTGCGCTGGCGAGGGCACCGCACGCCGCCAGCTTCGCCCGACACGCTTCGTCCACATCCCAGGACGCGCTGCGTGATGGATGCATCCAATCGACCGGCAGCAGGTTAAAGCCCAGAAATGCCGCCGCCAGCGGTTGATCCAGCCAGGGGCCGTGTACGGTGTCCACCCTACGTCACCCCTTTGCCGGCGGCGGGCGGCGCAAGAAACGCAGCAGCCACCCTTGCTTCCACACCAAGAAGCCACCGCCTGCCAACGCTGCGATCCCCAGCACCGACATCAGGGCGCCCAGGGCCGTTGCGACGGACGAACTCGCGCCCCACACCGTACCCGACTCGTTCCGGGGCCGTACGGGTTGCGCGCTGACCAGCACGATCGACACCTTCTCGGGCGACAGACCTGGAATGCTGTGCGACACCAGGCGCCGCACCAGCGGCTGCAGTGTCTCCAAGTTATAGCCCTCTTGGTGCTTGATGAAGACCGCCGCTGACGAAGGCACTGCAGCCTCGCCCACCGATGTACGCTCCGGCAGCACCACATGCACCCGCGCGAACACCACGCCGTCGATCTGCGACAGCGTCGCGCCCAGCTCCTGGGACAAGGCGTACACATAGCGGGCACGCTCCTCCAGCGGCGAGGAGATCAGGCCTTCCTTCTTGAACACCTGACCCATGCCCGCGAATCGCTCGCGCGGCAGACCTTTCTCGCGCAGCAGGTCGACGGCCCGGCCCACATCTCCAGCCGCCACCTTGACCGCGGCCAGTCCTTCCTTGCCGGCCACCTTGTCAGCGCCGATGCCCGCGTTCTGGAGGGCCGCGATGACCTCGTTCGCCTCGGTCGCCGGCAAGGCGGCCATGAGCTCAACCTGGCGGCTGCAGGCGGCCAGGCCGGCGGTGAGCAGCAAGGCGGCGAGTACGCGCCACCCACGAACGCGGTGTGTCATTGGACCTTGGTCAGCTGCTCGACGCCCTGCACGACCTTGCTCACCCCCTTGCCCATCACGTCCATCAAAGCGCTAGACGTATGGACATTCGCCTGCAACTGCAGCAACTGCGCTGGCGTCCAGGTGGTGGAATCGCTGGCCAGCGCCAGGTTCTTCTGGTTCCATGCCTGCTGGAAGTCACCGCCCAATCGATTGAGGCCCGACAAAATGGCATCCCCGAGACTGCCGCCCTGGGCTGAGGTTATTCCGCTAGGCGTTGGCATCCCCGCGCCAGGGGCTGACATCGGCTCGTCCAAGGCCTCTTTGAAACGATCCTGTGCCAGGTCGTCGGCGGGCAGGGACGGCGCACCAGAGCCGCCGGTCATTCCACCCGACATCGTCGTCGGCGCAATGGGCTTGACATCCATCTCAGCCTCCTAGGGGTACTCGTTGACTTTGCGCGAGCAGGGCGGCAGCCACGGGATGGCCTCGCACGGCCTTTAGCGCCTGCTCGCTCTCGGATCCGCGACCCTCGACTTGCAGGGCGAACCCCAACAGAGCCTGCACATCCTGTTGCTGCGAAGCCTCCACCGCCAGCATGCCGCGCTGCAGCTCGCCGATCGCCTCGGCCGCCCTGCCGCGAAAAAGCAGGGCCAGGGCCGGGCCGACATAGCCCGCAGCCGACTCGGGTCGCTCCTGCCGTACGGCCGCAAAAATCGTCTGGGCTGGCGCCACATCACCGCGCAGGGCGGCCAGCATCCCGATCTCTGCCAACAGTTGAAGATCGTCTCGTTCAATGACAGGGTTCATGAGTCCTCCGAATCAAATCGCGCAATCCGATCGCCCGCTGCTGCACCGGCGACAGCTGCGCGTCCTCGGCGCAGAACGCCACCACGACATCGAGCAAGTAGGCGGCGTCCTCGTGACGCTGCAAGTTCAAAAGGCACTGCGCGATGGCCAGCGTGTGCGCAGGCTGGTAAGGGTCGAGCACATCCAGCGCCCGATAGGCGCACAGGGCCTCCTCAAAGTGCGCCAACGCCAAGTGGGTGTCTGCAAAGGAGGCCAGGTAGCGTGCATCTGCCGGGCAGGACGCCACCAGAAAGGTGAAGCAATTCAAGGCATCCACGTGCCGGCCCTGCGCGGCCAGCGCCTGGCCCGCGACATACAGAAAGTTGGCGTTCTCGGGGGCCAGACGCGACCGGGTTACCAGCGCCTGCAGACGCGCTCGCCAGGGCGCTGTCTGTGCGATCACCCCCTCGCGCCCGGATGGCACATCATTCGCTTGCATGGGTATCAGGCGCGTGCCGCCGCCTTGTAGGCATCGGCCTCTGCCAGCCCGACATCACGGACGGTCTGCAAAACACTTGCCACCACCGCTTGAGAGGAATCGGAGAACTTCTCAGCGAGGGTCTTGTTTTGCTCACCCGCAGTCGCGGCGGCCTGACGCTGGGTCTGCTCGGAGCGATCCTCGCTGGCCTGCAGGTCGAAAGTAGCCCCCGTCATGCCCCCCGTGGAACTCAGGACAGGCTCGGCAGCGCGGCCGGCGGTCATCCAGTTGTTTGAGGAAACGCTGTACGCCGTGCTGGAGCGCTTCGCGGCATTTAGGGTGTTCTGAATGCCAGCAAGTTGATTCGACTTCGTTTGGAGTTGGTTGCGAAGGTGGGTTAATTCAGCGGCAGTTTGTTCCGATGGCTCCTGCCTCTGTAACGTCGAAATCCGCTCTCTCGTATCTGCAATTTCCTGCTGCTTCGCGAATTTCTGGGCATCACGATCGTCAACGCGTTGGGTTTGACGACCTGCAGCCAGCTGCTTTTGGGCCGAAAAGCCGCCGGTTCCACCGACCATCGCGCCCGACGTGATCGACAAGGCGCCGCGGAGTATCCCGGCGGAATAGGTCTTCTCGCCTTCTTCCTTGATCTTTTCAGCCGCCAATTTCAGCTCTTCGATCTGAGTTCGAAAGCCCAGGACACTCAGGGTCGTCGAGGTCTGCCGACTCTGCTGCGCGATCTTCAGAAAGATCTCCAAGAACCGCATCATCTGGTCGTTGCGATTGACCGCGGGAATCTTCATGATCTCGTCGAACAGGGACGTGTAGGTGCCGAGAGTCTGATCAAGAGCGTTCTGCAGCTTCTTGATCTCCTCGCCAGCTTCCTGGTACAGGCTGATCACTTCCCGCATGTCGGTCGTTAAGTCCGTCTCGCTTATTTGAAGCAGCGCCTTATACGTGCATTCGCTTTTGGCACGCGCCGCGACGAGTGCTTGCATCTTGCGATGGGGATCTGCATCCTCCGAGCGAACGGCGGATGTGAGCATCGACAGGGCCTCGGAAAGAGCCTGGGTCGTATCCCCCTTCGTGTCGGGCGCGCACCCCTGCTTCGCGGCTGGGCCACAGGGTCCGTCGAAGGGGGGCTGGGGACAGTTGTTACCGTTAATCTGAGGGAACGTCATCTGAATCTCCGAAAAGGGGGTGTGAATGCAAGAACATCACAAGGATTCGGCATTCAAGCCACGGCGTGGCGGCGAGAGGGCGCATCGACCAGAACACGTAGCCCCTGAAACTCGCGCGACACCGACTCCGCGGCATCCCCGAACATCTTCGTGAGCGTTTCCTGGACTGCGCGCACGACTTCGAGGAGTTTGTCGGTCATCTCCTGGTTGGCGGTCACCTTGGTTTGGTCACCGACCAGACTTGCTTTTAGTTCACTGATCCACTTGTGAATGTCCGCCTGTGTCAGCGACTCGACGCCCTGACCGATATTGGTGACGCTTTCGCTGGCCATGTTCGTGCGCAGCGTCAGGTCCGTCGTGCGGGCCAGGACCTTCATCATGGGAGTCGAGCTTGCGGTCCCGAGCTTGTACGTCAGTACCCCGACCGCGACGGTGACCAACAGAGCGACCGCAATCTGCCAGCCTAGATTGGCGCCCGCCTCTTTTAAACCGATTGCTGACAGCTCACCCAGACTGCAGGTGGTCAGGGCCGCGCCCCAGTCTGATCCCATCTCTTCTCCGAGGCTCTTGCCGCTCGTCGCGGTCATCGCGATGTCCGTGAGGGCCCCACCGGCCGACCACAGCGCCATCAGCGCCATGATGACCGGGACTGCACCTACGCCCGCCGTGCCGGCAATGATGGGAGTCACAATGGCCGCCAAGACCACGACACTGACAACGAGGGTGGCTACCTTCTGGATCCACCCCAGAACGCCGGATCGGCTCCTGGACGCGCGCTCCTTGGCTTGCTGAGCCACCATCTCGTTGAACTTCTTCAGGTGTTCCTGCAGCTGGCTGCGCGAGGCCTGCTCGAGCGAATCGACCTGGTTTCGCATGGTTTCCATCAAGTGGTCGCCAGAAATACCCAGCAGCTTTTCCAAGAGGATCATCATTTGCGAAGCAGACAGCTGCCCGCGCGACGGTGGAATCGGGGGCGCCTGATCGCCTTTGGCATAGAGGAAGGCAAGGGTCTCGGCGGAGACGGTGCGCGCGGTGGGCGACACGCCAGCCTGGACCAGCGCGTCATTGATGAGGGCCTGGATACTGCTGGCCTGCGAACTAGTGACAATTTGCGTCATGTTTTTTCCCTGGGTGAACGGACGTGGAAGACGTGGCCATCAGTTCGAGCAAGGCCTGCGCCTTTTTCTGGAGGGCGTCGTGCACCACGGGCTGACACACCGCCTGGAGCTTGTGCAGTCCTTCACGGGCCTCCGCCTGGCGGCCGGTCGCGACGAGGCACTCGCACGCATGGAAGACCGGCACCGGGTCGTTGGGGTCGAGCACCGCTGCGGTCAGGTAATGGGGCAGGGCCGCCTCGGGCCGGCCCTGCATCTGCAGGCAGGCGGCAAAGGCGCTCAGGTAGCGCCGCTCCAGGCTGTCGCGAAGCAAGAGAAGACCAAATACAGGCAGGGCCAGGTCATACCGGGCTTGCGCGTACAGGTGATGGCCGACGGCATACAGCGACTCGTCGTCGACGTCTTGTACGGCAGCCGCAGGCTCTGGTCTGCCATCGCTCTGAAGCTGAGAGGGGGGCGCGGCTGCGGCGGACAGGGTGTCGGGCTGGGCGGTCATGGTCAGTGCGTCGGGTTCAGAAACTGAGGAGGCTCAGTTCAAAGGGCCCTGGACTTGGCGTCGAACATCTTTTGGGTCATGTCCGTGATCGCGGACATGATGGCGTTCGTCATCTGCATCGCCTGGTTGACGCCAGCCGTGGAGGACTGCAGTCGGTTGCTCAGGTTCGAGATTTCTGACCTGACGATCTGGACGGCGCTATACAGGTCTGGGCCGGTGTTGGATGTGGTCAACCCCCCGGGCACGCGACTGGCTTGGGCCTCGTTGAATCGCTGGGCAAAGTCCCGTCTAACCTCGTCGTAGATCCATAGGGGCGAGCCGACCGTCTGGGGAATGTCGCCGAGGGGCGGAGTCAACGCGGCCGGGAGCGGAGCGATCAGACGGTTCGCCAAATCCTCCCACTGCTGATTTGTGACCTGCTCGAACCGACTGGGCTGCAAATTCAGTTGGTTATTGAACCACCACTGAAGGCCAGAGAAGTGGCGTCCGCCCACCTCCTTGAGAACCTGCACGCGCAAGCTGCGGTCGAAAGCCGGAATGTCACTGACGCTGGGTCTGTAGTTGACCCACTTTTCCGAGGTGCTGCCTTCGCTGTTTCGGAAGGCCGGTTCGGGCAGCCCGGCCTGCTTGATGTCCTGGTTGACCTGGTAGATCAGGCCTGGGTCTTTGTTCAGAGCATCCTCCAGCTTCTTCGCGTCGCCTGAATCGCCCACCTGGGTATGCAGCTTGCCCAACTTGGCCAGGAGGCTATTGAGCCGGCCGAGCTTGGTGTTGGTGTCTTCGAGCGCTTGCATCTTGTCGTCGGCTTCTCTCTGACTACTCGCCCATTTTTTGACATAGAGCTTGAACAGCATCCTCTCGATCGGCTCTGGCGGCGGATTCAAGCCGCCCGCTTTGGGATCAGGTGGCTTCACTTCCATTGGGCGATCTCCTCTTTAGGTCTGGGTCAGGTCTCACACCAGCGACCGCAGCACCTTGCGGCGAAGCGTGTGCGCGGGCGCGGCAGTCAAGACGGGTTCGGCTGCCTGCAGGCTTTCAAAGCGCAAGCGATCTGCCTCGCTGATACAGCTGGCGACCTCGTCTTTCAGGGACTGGGTGTCCACGCCGATGGACTGAAGCCAGCGGGCGTCTTCTTCGAGGCGGCGGCGCCCCTGCTCGATCAAGGCACGCGACTGATCGAGCAGCGTGGCTGTGTGCTCGATCCATTCGTCTAGGTCATTCACGAGCGCCCCCTTCAGAGCCAGCTGGCGGGTCCCGCTACGGCAGACCCTGGATGGCTCGCTGAGTAACCCGCTGCTGGGCGCAGTTCCAAGCCCAGAGATGAGGAACCACCTATATGCAGGCGTTACTACTGGCGCTCACTGCTCACTGACCGATCCCGACGTGTACGCCCCTTCTGACACCCCCTGGCAGGCTCCCCGCGGCGCACGCCAACCCACTGGCGAAGCCCAGGCGGCCACGCCCCTGGCAGGGCTGAACGGGGTGCCTGTAGTGGTCAAGAACAGCGCCTCACTGCTGGTCGACGCCGCCGAGGAGGTGGGCCTGCATCTGAGCGAAAAAATCGAGCGGCACACCCATGACCAGCGCCGTGTGACGGCCGGACGCTCCTCTCGGCGCCTCAAGATTGAGGAAATTACCGACTACCTCGAACGCTCGCGGCGCTCACCCGACCCCAAGCTTCACGAATTGCAAATTCAGGCGCTGCTCGAGCAAGCACAGCGCCCCGGCGACACACTCGACATCGGCACCGCCTGGCCTGACACCCCGACCGAGCGTTACCTTCTGCTTCAGCTGGCCCTGCAAAAAGCCCAGACCGACAAGGCGCCTTCCGCCGTCATCGAGCGCCTGGAGCGGGCCCTGGCCGAGGTCGAGGCCGCCGCCGACCTGCAGGTACGAGCCGACCTGGCCACGATCGAGCAAGCAGCCAGCTTTGATGGAGCAAGCCCTCAGGGCATCGCCCGCTTCCAGTCCTCGCTGCACACCGTGCTGGGCAAACCAACGCTGGTGCAAGCCTTCAAGGAGGCACTCGCGCTCGCCGATAAGGATGGGAGCCAGCTCGATCGCGCCATTCATCACCTCATGGACGCGCTGGGTACCTGCCTGTATGCCCTGGGCAGTACCCGCGAAAAGGTGCTCCTGCAGACCCTGGTCACCGACCTGTACCACCTGAAGTGCCTGAACACCCTGTTTGAAGATGCCCAGTCGGTCATGCGCGATGTCCGGCGCATGCTGCAGCCGGACCCGGCGGCGCAGGGTACAGGTCATGCCGCAGCCTCCTGAGACTGATATCCGCATCGAGGCGCTGGACCTGATGAAGAGCCTGGTCGGACTGCTGGACGAAAAATGGGTGACCTCCCATCGCTTCCTGGAGATTGCCCACCGCTGCGGCATCGAACAAACCGCGGCGCGCATCAGTCTGATCACCGGCCTGAAGACCCTGGCGCGCACGCTGCCGGTCGGCGTATTTGCGGATACGGAGTCGCGCGATCGCCTGCTGCAAGCAGCGCAAGAGGCCCTGGATCGGGTCATTGACGAGGAAGACGCCAAGGCCTAAAGCATGGACTGGCTGGACAACACCCTCGCCGAGTTCGGGCGGCAGCTCGGACTCCCCGACCTGCGCCTGAACGCCCAGGGTGCGGTACGTCTGGCCCTGGAATCGGGCAAGCAGCTCAGTCTCGAGCCCCTGCTCCAGAACGGTCATCAGGAAGTGTTGGTGGCCATGGGCCTGCCAGTCGGCCATGCTGCCGCGTCGCACGCGCAGGCCGCTTTGAAGATGGCGAACGCGGAAAGCTTCCCCCCCCTGGATATCCAGCTGGCGATGTCAGGGCAGGGCGCAGACACCCTGCTGATCGCCACGACACGCCTGCCGGCCCGGGCCTTCACGGCACCCGCGCTGTCGGGCGCCGTGCACACACTGGATCGCTGGCTGGACAGCGTGACGGCCGCAGGAGCGCTGCATGGCTGAGACTACCTTGCACCCCGACGGATTCTTCGCCCGTGGCATCGAGACCATCACGCACCGGGCTCGACCCACAGACCATGAGCTGCCCGAGCTGCCCGGCCTACAGCGGCTGGCGCCGCCGGACTGGCAACGCCCGCCGGCGCTGGAGCAACTGCTGGCGGGACATGCGCTGGACCGCCACATCGACGAGGCCATCCGGCCGTTGATCAGCGAGCCGCAGTTGCTGCTGCCGCGCGCGTTTGCGCAGACGCTGGAGCGCGCGCAACAGACCCTCGAGCAGGCCAGCGAGCGACACGGGCACCCCGCAGTGCTCGACCGCGCAGGCCAGGTGCTGACCCAGGAGCACGAGTGGCGTGAACTGGCCCGCACCTACCGCGAAGCCTTGTACGCGGCCTGACGGACTGGCATGTCGCCTCAGGAGGCCACTGCCCTGCATGTCCTGGCCTATGTGCTGCTGCACAACGGCCAGCCGGACAAGGCCGCCGTTTTGCTCGAAGCCGTGGACGCCTTGCGACCCGGCGACACCCGCACCGTGCTGGCGCTGGCCACCGCGCACCTGCGCGGCGGTGCGGCCGCCCGGGCGCTGCACGCGCTAGACCGCTTCACGCGAGACGCCCCGGCACCGCCCACCGCGAACCTGCTCAAAGCTCAGGCACTGAGCCTGCTGGACCGGCCCGCGGAGGCGAAGGTCGCGATGCAAGCCTTCCTCGACCCCACGCCCCCCCTTTGACCCGAACGATCCGATGAAGATACAAGACCACCTCCAACGCATCGTGCTGCTCGCGACGAGCCGCAATGACATCGTGCTGGCTGTCATGCTGGTGGCGATCGTGTTCATGATGATCCTGCCGCTGCCCACCTGGCTGGTGGATGTGCTGATTGGGGTGAACATGACCGGGTCGGCGATGTTGCTGATGGTGGCCATGTACCTGCCGTCGCCGTTGGCGTTTTCGAGTTTTCCGTCGGTGCTGCTGGTGAGCACCTTGTTTCGGCTGGGAATCTCGATTGCGACCACGCGCCTGATTCTGTTGGAAGGCGATGCGGGTCACATCATCGAGACCTTCGGCAACTTCGTGGTGGGTGGCAACCTGGTGGTCGGCCTGGTGGTGTTCCTGATCCTGACCATTGTGCAGTTCGTGGTGATCACCAAGGGGGCGGAGCGGGTGGCCGAGGTCGCAGCGCGGTTTTCGCTGGATGCGATGCCGGGCAAGCAAATGTCCATCGATGGCGACATGCGTGCCGGCACGATCGACATGGAGGAGGCCAAGCGCAGGCGGCGCTTGGTCGAAAAAGAAAGCCAGTTGTACGGCGCCATGGACGGCGCGATGAAGTTCGTCAAGGGCGACGCCATCGCCGGCATCATCATCGTGGTGGTCAACCTGGTGGGCGGCATCCTGATCGGGACTCTGCAGCGCGGACTGACCCTGGGGGAAGCCACCCGCGTTTATTCCGTGCTGACGATCGGCGATGGTCTGATCGCGCAGATTCCGGCGCTGTTCATCGCGATCTGCGCCGGCATGATCGTCACCCGCGTGCAAAGCGGCGAGGGACCGAGCAACGTCGGACGCGATATCGGCACGCAGGTGTTGGCCCAGCCCAAGGCCCTGGTGATCGCCTCCAGCGTGGCACTGGGCATGGGGCTGATCCCGGGCATGCCCACCCTGACCTTCATCGCGCTGGCGATCGTTCTCGGGAGCGTGGGGCTGATTCTCCTGAAGAAGCCGGACAAGTCGGTGAATGCGCGCAGCGGCGAAGGGAGCGAAGCCGCCGTCGACCCGGCCACCGGCGAGTCGATGCCCAAGTCCAAGGGCGACGGAGCGCAGGAGTTCTCGCCCACCGTGCCCTTGCTGCTGGATGTGGCGGCCGACCTGCGCCCCGCGCTCAAACCCGACGAACTGGACGAACAACTGCGCAAGATTCGCCGCGCCCTGTACTTTGACCTGGGCGTTCCGTTCCCGACGATCCAGCTTCGCTTCAATGAGGCCATGCCCGCCCACAGCTACGGCGTGCTGCTGTCGGAGATTCCGGTGGCCCAGGGAATGCTGCGGCCAGGCTGTGTGCTGGTGCGCGAACAGGTCGTGAACCTCAATGCCCTGGGCATCGCCTACGAGGAGGGCGACAAGTTCCTTCCGAACATCCCGACGCTGTGGGTGAAGGACGACTTGGCCGACGCGATGAAGCGCGCAGGCATGAGCTTCATGGACTCCGATCAGGTGCTGGCCTACCACCTGGCCTTCGTGCTTAAAAAATACGCAGGCGACTTTCTGGGCATTCAGGAGACCAAGTTCTTGCTGTCGGCAATGGAGGCCCGCTTCCCGGATCTGGTGCGCGAGGTCACGCGTGTGCTGCCTGTGCAAAAGATCGCGGAGATCCTGCAGCGTCTGGTCTCCGAGGAGGTATCGATCCGCAACCTGCGCGCGGTCCTCGAGGCGCTGATTGAGTGGGGGCAGAAGGAGAAGGACTCGGTGCTACTGACCGAGTATGTGCGCTCCACCCTCAAGCGCCATATCAGCCACAAGCACGCCAATGGCCAGAACCTGCTACCCGCCTATCTGCTGTCACCGGGTGTGGAAGACACCCTGCGCGGCGCCGTGCGCCAGACCAGCGCGGGCAGCTACCTCGCGCTGGATCCGCCCGTGAGCAAACGGCTGATCGAGAGCATCCGAAAAACGGTGGGCGATATCGCCGGGCGTCCTTACAAGCCGGTGCTGCTCACCTCCATGGACATCCGGCGCTACCTGCGCAAGCTGATCGAGCAAGACCTGTATGAGCTGCCGGTCCTGAGCTATCAGGAGTTGACCCAGGACATCAACATCCAGCCCCTGGGGCGCGTGGAGCTGTAGCCGGATCGGCTCAGACCTGCGCGAGGGCCTGGTCCAGGTCGGGCGTGAAGGCAAAGAGAGTGAGAAAGCCGCTCATCTCGAAGACGCCACGCACCTCGTCGCGCAAGCCGCACAAGACCAGGGTGCCCTGCACGGGTTGCAGGCGCTTGCCGGCCAGCAAGATCACACGCAAGCCGGCTGAGCTGATGTAGTCGACGCGTGACAAGTCAAACACCAAACGCTTGCCGCCAGACTGCAGGCGCTCGAGCACCGCGTGCTCTAGGCCGACCGAACTGGCGCTGTCCAAGCGACCGGCTGGCTTGAAGATCGTGATATCGCCGCGTGTTTCTTGTTCAGGGCTCATGGTGCTCTAGCTTAAAACACAAGTATGCGTTTTAATTGCTAAATATGAAGAGCGACCGCATGCTCGAGCTGCGTGTCCTGACGGGCACACATGCGGGCGCGCGCGCTCTGCTGGCTGAGCAGCCGCAGTGGATCGGTCGGGGTGACGACTGCGCCTTGATCCTCTCGGACGAGGGCCTGCTGGACCAGCACGCACGCATCGAGCACCGCCTCGACGGGACCTTGCTGTTGACCTGGGCCGACGAGGGTCAGCCGCCCGTGGTGCTCCGACCGGGGGAAAGCAGCTGGGTGGGACCGGTGCGGATCGCGGTCGAGGTGCTCGGCTCGCCCTGGCACGACGACCCGCCCTTCGCGCGCGCGGCCACGACACCCGAGCCAGAGACCACCCCGGAACCGCCAGCGCCACAGCCTCGCGCAGCGCGACACACGCGATGGGCGGTCAGCACTGCGCTCGCCCTGTGCGCAGCTGCGGCGGTTCTGGTCTGGCCCCTCGCGCAGACTGTGCTCTCGGGCCTGTCTGCAGGGGCGCAACCCGCTCCCCCTGCCCCTAGCGCGCCACAAGAACCCCTGGGTCAGCTGATCGCTCGGCTCGGAATGAAAGGCCGGGTCACCTTCGAGAACGCCGATCCGCAGCGCCCCGCGGTCAAGGCCCAGTTGCTCTCGGGCGAAGAGGTCGAGACGCTGGCCAACGAGCTTTCACAACGCCAGCCGCGACCGCAGCTGACCCTGGTCGACGAAGCGCAGGCAGTGGCCCAGGTGGCGCAGGGCGTGTCTCGATTGGGCACGCTCTTTGACGCCACGCTCATCACCCATTACCTGGGCGCAGGCCGATTCCGGGTGGAAGGCCAGGTGGCCGAGGCCGCGCAGCGTGACCAACTCGCATCGGACCTTCAGGACACGTACCCCCAAGTCGTGGCCTTCGAGATCGCCATTGGAGTGCGTGCGCAAGTGGCGCGGGCCCTGGTGGATGAACTCAAGCGCCGCGGAGTCGCTCAGCTTCAGGCCTGGTGGGAGCAGGGTCTGCTCACGATGGACGTGCGCGTGCCGCCCGGCGGCCTGCCGCAATGGGAGCAAGCCCTGCTGGAAGCCGCATCGCAATACGAAGTGCCCTTTCGAGCCCAGGTCCGCGGCCAGGATGCGACAACAGACAGCGCTGAAGCACAGCGCCTGCCGTTTCAGGTCCGCAGTGTGATCGCCACGTCCTTGCCCTATATCGTGCTATCGGACGGCAGAAAGGTAGCCACGGGCGGAGAGGTTGACGGTTGGCGGCTGCTCGGGATTGATGCGCGCGCCGTCCGCTTCCAAGGCCCCCAGGGCCACCCCTTGACACTGGAGAGATGAACATGAACCCCTGGACAGACCTACAAGCTCGCCTGGCTGCAAACGGCGCGGAGGCACTGCGCGCGGACCTCGTGGCCCGGATGGCGGCGCTGGAGAGCCGGCTGCGAGGGGTGATGGCGAATCAGCCGCAAACCAAAGAGAAATTTGCACGCTTGACGATTCTTGCGAACGCGAGCGAAACCGCGCAAGAAGTGGTCGCGAATGCCGGCTGGGCTGAATCGTCGGCACGCACACCCACCATCCATTCATGAAGGGAGAGACACACAATGGCCACCACGAACGATACGGTCACCCGGCAAGGCGTTTACGAAGCGACAAGCACCAAAGTCGCGGCTACCGAAGAGTCGCTGAGAAAACGGATCGAAAGCCTGATGGACTCCGGAAAAGAGATCAGTCAGGGCGAGCTACTGGCTCTCCAATACGAGCTGCAATCCTTTCTGATGGTCTACAACGTCGCGTCGACCATCCAGAAAGAGCTCAACGACATGATGAAGGCCCTCATCTCCAAGATCTGAGTGCGATTGCGAGGGGCGGCGACCCAGGCGCCGCACCCGAGCATCCAAGGGGGAGGTACCATTGCTCTACTGTGGCCGTTCACAGCAGCGTGATGCGTTCCGATCCCCCTCGCCCTCCTGGCCTTTTTTGTCACACCTACGGCAGCCGTCTGGATGCGTTCGATGGCTTGGTGCGCGCCTTGACGGCCTGGGCAGATGAAGCGGGTTTGGCGCCGCAGACGCTGCGCGATGTGGTCCTGATCCTGGACGAGCTGTTCAGCAACATCGTCATCCACGGCTACCGGCATGACCCGGACGGCGAGATCCGGGTCGAGGCGGCCGTGGCAGACCAGCAGGTCCATGTCACGCTGACGGATCACGCGCCGCTGTTCAATCCGCTGCTGGTGCCCGAGCCGGATACCACGCTGCCCTTGGAAGCCCGACCGATCGGGGGGCTGGGCTTGCTGTTCGTGCGTCGGACCGCAGATGAATTGCGCTATTGGTCCGTCGAGCCGAACGCGCCAGGGCCAGCGAATCGTCTGCGGTTCACGAAGTTCCTGTGAGCCCTTCGCGCACCGTGGGATACCGCAGGCGGCTACGCAGCTCCTGCTTCAAGCGCCGATTGACCAGCCGCCGCGACTCGCCCATGAAGCTCAGAAGCATCAGGGGCAGCTCAGACTGCGCGGTGTCGCGCGGGATGCGACGTGGACGCGGTAGACCATACAGGTCAGCCGCGAGGTCGAAGTAGTCACCCATCTTGAGCTCGCTGTCGTCGCTCACGTTGTAAGCGCGCTGCGGACGCCCGCGCCATAGCGCGGCGACGGTGGCCCGGGCCAGGTCGTCGGCGTGGATGTGGTTGGTGTAGACATCGTCCTGGGCCTGCAGCACAGGCGTGCCTCGTAGCAGCCGCTCACGCGGCGTGCCGCCCGCGCGATCCGGCGCATAGATGCCCGGGATGCGCAGCACGCTGGTGCGGGTGCCGCTGGTGCGTCCGAGATGGCGCACCAGGGCCTCGGCATCGACACGGCGCTGGGCACGCGGCGTCGACGGGGTCAGGGGACGCGACTCGTCGACCCGCGCGCCGGCGCAATCGCCGTACACACCGCTGGTGGAACCGTAGGCCAAGGAGCGCGGCGCGGTGCGTCGGGCCAGTGCGCGCACCAGGGCCAGGGTGCGGGTGTCACGCCACCACTGGGGCTGACCGTCGGCCGAGGGCGGAGGGGCCATGTGCACGATGCGGGTGGCCAGGCCGGCCAGTCGGCCCAGGCTGGCCGGTACGTCAAGGTTGCCCGTCAGCGGGGTGATGCCCCGACTTCGAAGCAGGGGGGCTCGCTCAGGGCTGGAGGTGAGGGCGAACAGGCGCACGCGGCCGGCCTGGGCCTGGGCCACGCGCAGGCCGACATCGCCGCAGCCGATGATCAGGAGGCGTTCGCGACGAAAGCGGGCGGGCAAGGCGCCGAGGGGGCTCTGGTTTGAGGGCAAAATTACACGCTTTTGACCAGCAGGTCCCCCGAGGATACCCAAGATGACAAGCGCCACGACCCCAAGCGGCCCCTTTCAAGTGACTGTGCAACCGAGCGGGCGCAGTTTCGGCGTCGACGCGGGCGAGACCCTGCTGGCCGCCGCCATCCGCCAAGGCATCGGCCTGCCCTATGGCTGCAAAGACGGCGCCTGCGGCTCCTGCAAGTGCCGCAAGCTCGAAGGCCAGGTGACCCACGGCCCGCATCAGAGCAAGGCCCTGAGCGACCAAGAAGAGGCCGAGGGCTATGTCCTGACCTGCAGCGCCCTCGCGTTCTCGGATGTGACGCTCGAATCCCGTCAGGTGACCGACGCGGGCGCATTCCCCGTGCGTAAGATGCCGGCGCGGGTACAAGCCCTGCAAAAGCTTTCGCATGATGTGATGCGGGTGAGGCTGCAGCTGCCGGCCAACGACACCCCGCGTTATCACGCCGGCCAGTATGTGGAATTCATCTTGCGCGATGGCGCGCGCCGCAGCTACTCGATGGCCAATGCCGCCCACAACCTGATGCATACGCAAGACGGCGTGACGGTGGGCCCGCTGATCGATCTGCATATTCGCCACATGCCCGGGGGCAAGTTCACCGACCATGTGTTCACACAGATGAAGGACAAAGAGATTTTGCGCATCGAAGGGCCTTATGGCAGCTTCTTCCTGCGCGAGGACAGCACCAAGCCGATCGTTCTGCTGGCATCGGGCACCGGCTTCGCACCGATCAAGGCCATCCTGGAGCACATGCAGTTCAAGGGCATTACGCGGCCCGCTACCCTGTACTGGGGCGGTCGTCGGCCTGCCGACCTGTACCTGGACGAATGGGTGCGCGCGCAGTGCGCGCAGATGCCGAATCTGCGCTACGTGCCGGTCGTGTCCGATGCGCTGCCCGAGGACTCTTGGACAGGTCGCACAGGATTTGTGCACCAGGCGGTGCTGGCGGATCTGCCCGATCTTTCGGGCTACCAGGTCTATGCGTGCGGCGCGCCTATCGTCGTGGAGTCAGCCCAACGCGATTACATGCAAAAGGCCGGCCTGCCGGCCGATGAATTCTTCGCTGATTCGTTCACCAGCGAAGCCGATAAGCACAGCGCGTGAGCGCCGCTCACCCGAAAACGCCCAAGGTCGACTGACAGCCGCGCTCTACGCGGCGTCCTACGCCGGCTGTGTGGGGTATCCGACAGACCCGTTGCGCTTGTTTTCCTAGAGTGCCACCTCTAGTGAAACATCCACAAGGTCCGGTTATGCACGCACAACACACCCCCTCCTCTCGCCTCTCACAACGTACTGCCCTGCGCGTCGCGCAGCTGACGTGTGCGCTCGTCCTCTCCGCTCCGGCATGGGCCCAGAGTGATGCAGGCGGCGCCCCGACGAACGAAGCCAGCACCTCCGGCGCCAGCGCGGGATCCAGCGGTTCCTTGTGGGCGCCTGGCAGCGGACGCACGATGCTGGGCCTGAACGGGGGTCGATCGAATTACCACACCCCCTGCGGCTCGGTCTACGCCTGCGACGACACCGACAACTACTGGTCGCTGTACGGGCGCAGTATGGCCAGCGACTACTGGGGTACCGAGTTAGCCTATATCGACATGGGACGTATGCACCGTGCAGGCGGCACCACACGGGCCTACGGCCTCAATTTGAGCTTGGTCGGCAAGGTGCCGATCGCCCAGAGCCTCGGTCTGTTTGGCAAGGTGGGCGCGCTGTATGGTCACACACGCACATCAACAGCCGCAGGCGCCGACATTGCGGGTGGCAGCGACAACGGCTTTGGCTTGTCGCTGGGCGTTGGATTGAGCTGGGACTTCTCGCCCAAGGTGGCAGCAGTGCTCGAATGGGACCACTACAACTTCCACTTCCGCAGCGGACGCGATCAGGTCCATGCGACCAGCATCGGACTGCAGTACAAGTTCTGAGGCTGACGTTCATTCACCCAGGTACGCGGCGCGCACCTGGGGATCGTCCAGCATCTTGCGGGCCTCGCCCGTGAGGGTGATCAAGCCAGATTCCATCACGTAGCCGCGGTCTGCAATCTGCAGGGCGCGGCTGGCGTTTTGTTCGACCAACAGCACGGTCACGCCCTGGGCCGAGACCTCGCGAATCACCTCAAAGATCTTGTCGACCATGATCGGCGACAGGCCCATCGAGGGCTCGTCCAACAGCAGGACGCGCGGGCGGCTCATGAGAGCGCGCCCCATGGCGAGCATCTGCTGCTCACCGCCTGAGAGCGTGCCAGCCAGCTGATCGCGGCGCTCTTTCAGGCGCGGGAAGGTGGTGTAGACCTTGTCCATGTCGGCGGCGATAGCCGACGCGTCGCTGCGGATATAGGCCCCCATCTGCAGGTTCTCGGCGATGGTCATGCGGGTGAAGACGCCGCGGCCCTCGGGCACCATGGCCAGTCCTTTCTTGACCAAGTCCCAGGCGCCCTGTCCGCGGATGCTCGCGCCCAGGTAAGCGACCTCACCGCCGGCCAAAGGCAGGGTGCCGGTGATGGCCTTCATGGTGGTGGTCTTGCCAGCGCCGTTGGAGCCGATCAAGGAAACCAGCTCGCCCTCGCGCACTTCGAAGTCGACGCCCTTGACAGCCTCGATGCCGCCGTAGGAGACCTTCAGACCACTGACTTTCAGAAGGACATCGGCCATCTCAGTGCCCTCCACCCTGGCCCAGATAGGCCTCAATCACTTTCTCATTGCGCTGCACCTCGGCCGGCGTGCCTTGCGCGATCTGCTTGCCGTAATCGAGCACAGTGACGCGGTCGCACAGACCCATCACGAGCTTGACGTCATGCTCGATCAGCAAGATGGTGCGGTGGTCGTTGCGTATGCGGTCGATCAGCTCGCGCAACTGCACTTTCTCTGTGGCGTTCATGCCCGCGGCAGGTTCGTCCAGGGCGATGAGCTGCGGGTCGGTGGCCAACGCGCGCGCGATCTCCAGACGTCGCTGGTCGCCATACGACAAGGTGCGCGCCTTGTAGTCGGCATAGCGGCCGATGCCCACGTAATCGAGCAGTTCTTGGGCGCGGGCTGCGATGGCGGCTTCTTCGTCGAGGAAACGGCGCGTGCGCAAGATGGCGCCCACCAGACCCGACTGCGTGCGGATATGACGACCCACCATCACGTTTTCGAGGGCAGTCATGTCGGCAAAAAGGCGAATGTTCTGGAAGGTGCGCGCGATCCCGGCGCGAGCGACTTCATGCACCGCGGTCGGCTGATACGGCTTGCCTGCGAGCTCGAAGCTGCCGGTGTCGGGCGTATACAGGCCGGTGATGACGTTGAAGAAGGTGGTCTTGCCGGCGCCGTTGGGGCCGATCAGGCCATAGACCTGACCGCGCTCAATGCTCAGACCCACATCAGAGAGCGCCTGCAAGCCGCCAAAGCGCTTGGAAATGCCGGAGACGCGAAGGACGGTGTCTGCCATGATGCGCCGCCTCAAGCCGTCTTGGCCAAAGACTTGCCGTGCTCGGGCGATGGCCACAGACCGCGCGGTCGCATCAGCATGATGATGATCATGGCCAGCGCAATCAGCAGCTGGCGCAAGATGGCGGCATCGAGTCGCCCCCCCGTGAGGGCTTGCAGGTCCAGCAGGCCCGAGACCCAGCGCAGCACCTCGGGCAGGGCCGACAGCAGGACCGCGCCGAGGATGACGCCGGGCAAATGGCCGATGCCCCCGAGTACCACCATGGCCACGATCATCACCGACTCCATGAGGCTGAAAGACTCCGGCGAGATGAAGCCCTGAAAGGCGGCGAACATCGAGCCCGAGACGCCACCGAAGGTGGCACCCATGCCAAAGGCGAGCAGCTTCATGTTGCGGGTGTTGATGCCCATGGCCTTGGCGGCGATCTCGTCTTCGCGAATCGCCATCCAGGCGCGACCGATGCGCGAGAGCTCCAGACGGTGGCAGATGATGACGCTGGCCACGACCAGCACCATGAACAGGTAGTAATACAGGGTGACCGAGGACAGTGTGAAGCCACCGATCTCCAGCGGCTTGGCCAAAGGCACACCCAGTACCGTGATGCCGTCAATCTGCCCCAGGCCCTTCGGACCATTGGTGATGTTGACCGGATGGTCCAGGTTGTTCATGAAGACCCGGATGATTTCGCCAAATCCCAGCGTGACGATGGCCAGGTAGTCGCCCCGCAACTTGAGTGTGGGCGCTCCCAGCAGGATGCCGAAGATGCCGGCCAGCAAGGCCGCCAGCGGAATGACCAGCCAGATCGGGGTGTGCAGGCCATTGGGAAAGACCTGCGCGAACCATTCAAAGGTTTCGGCCAAATGCGGCGACGCCATCAGGCCATAGAGGTAGGCGCCGATGGCGAAGAAGGCCACGAAGCCCAGATCGAGCAGGCCGGCAAAGCCCACCACGATGTTCAGGCCCAACGCCAGCAGCACATAAAGCAGCGCCATGTCGGCGGTGCGCACCCAGAAGTTGCCCATGGACTGCAGCAACAAGGGCAGGAGCAGCAACAAGATGGCCGTGACGACCAGGGCGCGCTTGTTCTGAAAATCGATCATGGTCAGCCCCTGTGCCTTAGGCGCGATCGGCCACGCGTTCACCGAGCAGGCCCGAGGGGCGCAGCGTGAGCACCACGATCAGGACGATGAAGGCGAAGATGTCGGTGTAGTGGCTACCCAGAAGGCCGCCGGTGAGATCACCGATATAGCCCGAGCCGATCGACTCGATCAGGCCCAGGAGCACGCCCCCCACAACCGCACCCGCCAGATTGCCGATGCCACCGAAGACCGCTGCGGTGAAGGCCTTGAGCCCCGGCAGGAAGCCCATGGTGTGCTGCACGGTGCCGTAATTCGAGGCGTACATAACGCCAGCGATGGTGGCCAGTACGGCGCCGATGATGAAGGTGGCCGAGATGACGGTGTCGGGCTTGACGCCCATGAGTGCGGCCACGCGCGGGTTTTCAGCGGTGGCGCGCATGGCGCGGCCCAGGCGCGTGTAGTTCACGAGGTACATCAGGACCGCCAGCGACACCGCAGTCACGCCCAGGATCATGATCTGCGTGGGGGTGATGACTGCGCCGGCGACGTCGATAGGCGCGGTGGGCAACAGCGCGGGGAAGGCCTTGTGATTGGGCTTGAAGATGATCATGGCCAGCGTCTGCAGCAAGATGGAGACACCGATCGCGGTGATCAGAGGTGCTAGCTTGGGACTGTTGCGAAGTGGCCGGTAGGCGATCTTCTCGATGGCGAAGTTCAGGCTGGCAGTGACCACGCAGGAAATCAGCAAAGCCACGATCAAGAGGACCCAGCCCGGCACGCCCGGCATGGCCTCCTTGGCGGTGACGATGATGGCCCAACTGGTGAGTGCACCCACCATCAGCACTTCGCCATGGGCGAAGTTGATCAGGTTGATGATGCCGTACACCATGGTGTAGCCCAGAGCGACCAGGGCATACATGCTGCCCAGGACCAGGCCGTTGATGATCTGCTGCAGCAGGATGTCCATGAAACTTCTTTGTGTGATGCGCCGCCAACGATCCAGCAAGAAGCCCGCCAGTGGGCGGGCCGTGAAGCGTCGAGAATTGTAGCCAGCGGACCCTGATGATCGCGCCGGGTTTTCCCGCGAAAACCCGCCCTGACACAGGGGAAATCAGTCGGCTGGGCCGGAGGCCGCGTCGTCGAGCGCGCGCAGTTGACGCAGCTTCTCCGCGATGCGGATTTCCAGCCCCCGCTCGACGGGCTGGTAGAAGCGCGCAGGGGGCATGCCCTCGGGAAAGTAGTTCTCGCCCGCGGCATAGCCACCCGCTTCGTCGTGGGCGTAGCGATAGCCCTTGCCGTAATCGAGGTCCTTCATCAGGCGGGTCGGTGCATTGCGAAGGTGCATGGGCACCG
>CANHSE010000027.1 GCA_947463025.1 Comamonadaceae bacterium | reverse complement strand
TCGCCCAGCACGTCGAAGATCACCACATCGGTGTCTTCCAGCAGGTGGTGCTCTTTCAGGAGCTTGACCGTCTGGCCCACCACATAGCCGCCGCAGCCGGTGCCAGCGGGCGGGCCGCCCGCCTCAACGCACATCACGCCGTTGTAGCCGGGAAAGACGAAGTCCTCGGGCCGCAGTTCCTCGGCATGGAAGTCCACGGTCTCGAGGATGTCGATGACGGTGGGCAGCATCTTCTTGGTCAGGGTGAAGGTCGAGTCGTGCTTGGGGTCGCATCCGATCTGCAGCACGCGTTTGCCCATGTGCGAGAAGGCCGCCGACAGGTTGGACGAGGTCGTGCTCTTGCCGATGCCGCCCTTGCCGTAGATGGCGAACACCTTGGCGTTGCCGATCTTCAGATTCGGATCGAGCTGCACTTGCACGCTGCCCTCGCCGTCGGGGCGGCCGCCACGGCCAATGTTGGAAACAGGAACAGAGGTCACAGTCATGTGGGGCTTTCTTCGTAAATACCTTCGAGTCGGTCTTCCAGTTCCTCGCCAGCGCGCTTGAGGGCTTCAAGCACGCTGGCCTCGGGTTGCCAGTAATTGCGTTCGGTCGCTTCCAGCAGTCGGTTGGCGACGCGGGCGACAGCGGTGGGATTGAGTTGGGCCAGGCGTTCGCGCATGGCCGGATCGAGCACAAAGGTCTCGCTCAGTTGCTGGTAGACCCAAGGCTGGACCTGGCCGGTCGTGGCCGACCAGCCCAGGGTGTTGGTGACATGGGTCTCGATCTGGCGCACGCCTTCGTAGCCGTGCTCCAGCAAGCCCTCGTACCACTTGGGATTGAGCATGCGCGTGCGCGTCTCCAGGGCCACCTGCTCGGTGAGCGTGCGCACCGTGCCGCCGCCATTGGCGTCGCGGGTCTGGTCGCCGATGTAGACGGGCGCGGTACTGGCCTCGGGGCCCTTGGCGCGCTGGATGGCGCGGCTGATGCCGCCCAGTGTGTCGAAGTAGGTGTCCACCGTGGTGACGCCCAGTTCGACCGATTCCAGGTTTTGATAGGCCAGTTGCACGCCGGCGAGCACGCTGTTCAACAACTGCGCCTGTTGCACCGGGCGGCCGCTGCGGCCGTAGGCAAAGCCCTTGCGGCGGCTGTAGGTCTCGGCCAGTTCGTCGTTGTCTTCCCAGCGGCTGTTGTCCACCAGGCTGTTGACGTTGGCGCCGTAGGCACCCTCGGCGTTACCGAAGACGCGCAGAGACGCTGTTTCCAGATCGCCGCCGTGTTCGGCCTGGTAGGCCAGAGCGTGCTTGCGAATGAAGTTGTGTTCCAGCGGTTCGTCGGCGCTGGCGGCCAAGAAGGCGGCTTCGGCCAGCAGCTTGATTTGCAGGGGCAGCAGGTCGCGAAAGATCCCCGAGAGCGTGATCACCACGTCCACGCGCGGGCGGCCCAGGTCGGCCAGCGTCATCAACTCGGCGCCGGCGAGGCGGCCGTAGCTGTCAAAGCGCGGCTTCGCACCCATGAGAGCCAGGGCCTGTGCGATGGGGCCGCCTTCGCTTTTGAGGTTGTCGGTGCCCCACAAGACCATGGCGATGGACTCGGGGAAGGCGTGGCCGTCTTGCGCGTGCTTTTGCAGCAGGCGCTCGGCCTGGCGCGCGCCGTCCTTGACGGCAAAGGCGCTGGGGATTCGGAAAGGATCGAAGCCGTGCAGGTTGCGGCCGGTGGGCAGCACCGCGGGCGTGCGCAGCAGGTCGCCACCGGGGGCGGGGCGCAGGAAGCGGCCGTCGAGGGCGCGCAGCAGACCCGCAATCTCGTGGTCGTGATCGAGCAGCGCGTTCGTGCTGGCCAGTTCGCGCAGCACCGGCAGCAGGGTGTCGGCGTCGGCCTGGGCTTGCAGGGCCAGCGCCGCGTCCGCGCTGGCGCCCTGCACGAGGGCTTCAATCATTTCGCGCGCCGGCTTCACGCCGTGGCCGGCTTCGGCGCAGGCCAGGAGCAGGTCTGTGCGCTGGGCGGGTGTGTGCGCCTGGCCCACCACGTGCAGGCCGTGCGGGATCAGCGTGTATTCGAGTTCGAGCAGTTTGCCCGTCAGGCCGTTGATCGCAGCGTCGGCATCGGACCAGGCGGGTTCGGCGGGTGCCAACTCGAGCAAGGCCGCCTGCGCCTGGATGCTGACCGCGAGGTCGGCGCGCTCGACGTCGGCCTCGGGCTCCAGGCCACGATAGCGCTCCAGCGCGGATTTCAAATCCACCAGGTCCTTGTACAGGCCAGCCTGGGCCACCGGCGGCGTGAGGTAGCTCACAAGCGTCGCGGCGCTGCGGCGCTTGGCCAGCGTGCCTTCGGAAGGGTTGTTCGCGGCGTAGAGGTAGACGTTGGGCAGATCGCCAATCAGGCGGTCAGGCCAGCACTGAGCCGACAGGCCGTTTTGCTTGCCCGGCATGAACTCGAGCGCGCCGTGCGTGCCGAAATGCAGCACCGCGTCGGCACCGAAGTCTTCGCGCAACCAGCGGTAGAAGGCCGAGAAGGCATGCGTGGGGGCAAAGCCTTTCTCGAACAAGAGGCGCATCGGGTCGCCCTCGTAGCCGAAGGCGGGCTGCACGCCCACGAACACATTGCCAAAGCGCTCGCCCAGCACAAAGAGGCTGGCCCCATCGCTTTGCTGGCGACCCGGCGCGGGGCCCCACTGCGCTTCGATCTCGGTCAGGTGCTTCTCGCGGCGCACATGGTCGTCGGTGGAAATGCGTGTGTGGACGTTGGCGTCGGCGCCAAAGCGCTCGGCGTTGCCCTTGGTGATGCGGGTGCGCAGTTCGTCGACGCTGGCAGGCAGGTCGACGCTGTAGCCCTCGCGCTTCATCGCGGCGAGCGTGTTGTAAAGCGACTCGAACACGGCCAAGAAAGCGGCAGTGCCGATGTTGCCTGCATTGGGCGGGAAGCTAAAGATCACCACGCCCACCTTGCGCGCGGCGCGCTCGCTGCGACGCAAGTCGATCAGGCGACCCACGCGCTGGGCCAGCATGTCGGCGCGGTCCACGCAGCTTTGCATGTCGTGGGCGGCACTGTCCTGGATGAAGTGGCAGCCGTGCGAGCAGCCCGTGCAGGCAGTGTGCGAGGCGCTGCCGCGACCGCCATAGACCATGGAGCCGGTGGCGCCATCGAGCTCGGGGATGGCTACCATCATGGTGGCCTCCACCGGCAGCAGACCGCGCGCCGAGGCACCCCATTGGTCCAGGGTCTGAAATTCCACGGGCGTGACGGCCAGATAGGGTACGTCCAGCTGCGCCAGCACGTCTTCGGCGGCGCGGGCGTCGTTGTAGGCCGGGCCGCCCACCAGCGAGAAACCGGTGAGAGACACCAGGGCGTCAATCGCGGGTCGACCGTCCTTCATGAAGAACGATTCGACGGCGGGGCGGTTGTCCAGGCCGGTGGCATAGGCGGGGATGACGCGCAGGCCGCGCGCCTCCATCGCCGTGATCACGCCGTCGTAGTGCTTGGTGTTGCCTGCCAGCAGATAGGACCGCATCAGCAGCAGGCCCACGGTGCCGCGCTTGCCGGTGATGGCCACGCGGGGCAGGTCGCTAACCTGTGCCGACAAGCGGGGCTCCATCGCCGGGTGATAGATGCCGACCTCGGGGTATTCGGCGGGCGGCAGCACCTTGGCTGTGCCGCGCAGCCCGGCGCGCGGGCCATCGGCGTAGCGGTCCACCAGCAGCTGCACCATCTGCACGAGGTTGTCCTCAGAGCCGGCCAGCCAGTATTGCAAGGTGAGGAAGTAGGCCCGCACGTCCTGTGCGGTGCCAGGGATGAAGCGCAAGATCTTGGGCAGGCGCCGCAGCATCTTCATTTGCTGCGCGCCGGCGGTGGCCTTGCCTTCGGCGCCGCGGTTGCTGTCGACGTTGTCGCCCTCGCGCTTGCCCCGCATGCGTTTGAGCAGGCCCATGAAGCCGCTGGCGGGCGCGCCCATGTCGAACTTGCCCATGCGCGTGAGCTTCATCACCTCGGCGGCCGACATGGCGCAGACCATGGCGTCGCACTGGTCACGCCGCGCCTTCAGCGCAGGCAGGACCGGCAGGAAGTGGTCCTCCATGAACAACATGGTGGCGATGACGATGTCACCGCGCGCGATGTCGTCCAGCGCGCGCTGCAAGGCGGCGGGCTCGTCCGACCATTCGGCGGCGGCATGCACCTTGAGCGACACACCCGGCAGCGACTTGGCCAGACGGCGTGCAGCGCGCTGCGCGGCGCTGGCCAGATGGCTGTCCATCGTGACCAGAACGACCCGCATCGGCGTGGCGCCGGCCCGGGCTTCAGCGGCTGAAGTGGGCTTTGGCATCGTAGAGGGTGTCCAGCGTGATCACGTCCAGGCCGTGCTCGCGTGCGTATTGCTCGGTGTTGCGGCGGGCCTTGCCCCGCACGAAGAAGGGAATCTTTTTCAGCTCGCGCTCCGCCTCGGCCTGCCAGGTGGCGACCCAGGCTGCGGCGTTCGCGTCGGTGAGCGTGATGGGCGGGGCTGTCGATACGGTCACAGTTGCAGCGGGCGCGCTCACCGCCGCGGGTGCGGCATCGGGCATCGCCGGGGCTGCAGCCTGCGGTACGCGGCGCACACCGCCCAGGTGCGAGGGCGCGGCATCTTCATGGAATTCGCTGTCGCCGCGGAACATCCCGATCAGGTGTTCTTCCAGACCCATCATCAGCGGATGCACCCAGGTATCGAACAGCACGCAGGCGCCCTCGAAGCCCATTTGCGGTGAGTAGCGCGCCGGGAAATCCTGCACGTGCACCGGCGCCGAGATCACCGCGCAGGGGATGCCCGCGCGCTTGGCGATATGACGCTCCATCTGCGTGCCCAGCACCAATTCGGGCTGCGCCGCCAGGATGTGTTCTTCCACTTCCAGGTAGTCGTCGGTGATCAACGGCTCGACGCCATAGAGCTTGGCGGCCTCGCGGATCTCGCGCGCGAACTCGCGGCTGTAGGTGCCCAGACCGACCACGGTGAAACCCATTTCCTGGGCCGCGACGCGTGCAGCGGCCACGGCGTGCGTGGCGTCACCGAAGATGAAGACGCGCTTGCCGGTGAGGTAGGTGGAGTCCACCGAGCGCGCATACCAGCGCGCGCGTGAGGCGGTGCGCGCCAACAGCGGCTCGGCGTCCAGGCCGGCGAGCGTGGCCACTTCGCGGATGAAATCTTGCGTCGCGTTCACGCCGATCGGCACGATCCGCGTGAAAGGCTGGCCGAAGCTGCGATGCAACCAGCTGGCTGCGACAGAGGCCGTCTCGGGGTACATCACCACGTTGAACTCGGCGTCCTGCAGGCGCGCCAGATCGGCGGGCGTGGCGTCCAGCGGAGCGACCACGTTCACCTCGACACCGATTTCCTCGAGCAGGCTGCGGATCTCGCGCAGGTCGTCGCGGTGGCGATAGCCCAAGGCGGTGGGGCCCAGCAGGTTGCAGCGCGGGCGGCCGCTGGCGGAGGGCGCGCGTTCGCGCTTGGGTCCGGCCAGTGTGCGCACCAATTGGTAGAAGGTCTCGGCCGCGCCCCAGTTTTCCTTGCGTTGGTACGAGGGCAATTCGAGTGGCACCACCGGCACCGGCAGGCCCAGCGCCTGCGCCAGGCCGCCCGGATCGTCCTGGATCAATTCGGCGGTGCACGAGGCGCCCACCAGCATGGCCTTCGGCGCAAAGCGCTCGTAGGCCTCTTTGGCGGCAGTCTTGAACAATTCGGCAGTGTCGCCGCCCAGGTCACGCGCCTGGAAGGTGGTGTAGGTCACCGGCGGGCGGCGCGGCAGCCGCTCGATCATTGTGAACAACAGGTCGGCGTAGGTGTCGCCCTGCGGCGCGTGCAGCACGTAGTGCACGTCCTTCAGCGCCGTGGCCACGCGCATCGCGCCCACATGGGGCGGTCCTTCGTAAGTCCAGAGGGTCAGTTGCATGGTGGCGTCTTTCCTCAGGCGGCCAGCTTCAGCCGGCGCGTGAGCGGGCGGGTGAACAGTTCGGCCAGATCGGCTGCCTGGTCAAAGCCTTGGATGGGGGTGAACACCAGCTCGATGGCCCACTTGGTGGTCAGGCCCTCGGACTCCAGCGGATTGGCCAGGCCCAGACCACAGACCACGAGGTCAGGCTGTTCGGCGCGGCAGCGATCGAGTTGGTTCTCCACATGCTGGCCTTCGGCCAGGCGCGTGTCGGCGGGCAGCAGCGCGAGTTCTTCGGCCAGATGCTGGCGGTGCAGATAGGGCGTGGCCACTTCAACCAGCTGCATGCCCATCTCGCGCGAGAGAAAGCGCGCCAGCGGCACTTCCAGCTGCGAGTCGGGGAAGAAAAAGATGCGCTTGCCTTCGAGCTGCACGCGCTGCCGGGTCAGCGCCGCACTGGCGCGTTCGCGGGCGCCGCGGGTCACTTCATCAAGCCGCTCGCGCGAGACCCCAAAGGCATCACAGGCCGCGGCCAGCCAGGCCAGCGTGCCTTCCACGCCCAGCGGGAAGGGAGCGGGCAGGCGCGTGGCGCCGCGTGACTCGAGTGCGCGTGCGGTATCGCCCAAGAAAGGCTGCGCGAGCAGGTAGCGCGTGTTCGGCCCGATCGGGGGCAGGGCGTCGGCCTGTCGCGGCGGGAAAAATCGCGTGGGGATGCCCAGCTGTCCGAAGATTCGCGCGAACTGGTCTTCCACCACATCGGCCAGCGCGCCCACCACCATCAGCTCGGGTGCGGCTTGGGCGGGCGCCGCCGGCAGCACCGGCACCAGCGAGGCCAGGCAGGCGTCTTCGCCCTGGGTGAAGGTGGTCTCGATGCCGCTGCCCGAGTAATTGAGCACGCGCACGCCGGGGTTGAAACGCTGTGACAGGCGCTGCGCCGCGCGCGAGAGGTCCAGCTTGATCACTTCCGAGGGGCAGGAGCCCACCAGGAACAGCATCTTGATGTCGGGGCGGCGCTCCAGCAGGCGCGTGACCACGCGATCGAGTTCCTCGTTCGCATCCGCCAAGCCGGCCAGGTCGCGCTCGTCGATGATGGCCGTCGCGAAACGCGGCTCGGCAAAGATCATCACGCCCGCGGCCGATTGAATCAGGTGGGCGCAGGTGCGCGAGCCCACCACCAGGAAGAAGGCGTCCTGAATCTTGCGGTGCAGCCAGATGATGCCGGTCAGGCCGCAGAACACTTCGCGTTGGCCGCGCTCGCGCAGCACGGGCGCGTCGGCGCAACCCAGGGCTTCGGCACGGATGGGGATGACGGGGCTCATCGGGCACCCTCCACAGACAGGTTGGGGGAGCTGGCGGCGCTCGTTGAAGCGTCCGCGTGCACGCGCGAGGCGGTCTCTTGCAGCCGCGCCGCGCGCAGCTTCAGCAGGAACTGCGCCGCATTGACCACATAGGTCGCGTAAGCGGCCAGGGCCAGGCCCATCAGGGCGCGGTCGCTCAGGGCGCCGGTGGCCAGGGCGACCAGGTAGGCGGTGTGCAGGGCCAGCACAGCCATGCTGAACACGTCTTCCCAATAGAAGGCGGGGGCGAACAGGTAACGCCCAAAGACCACCTTCTCCCAGATGCAGCCCGTCACCATGATCAGATAGAGCGTGGCCGTCTTGGCCACCACCGAGGCATGCGCCCAGGCCAGGCCTTCGCCGGTGGTCAGGTAGCGCACCACCAGGCCCAGGCTGAGCAAGAACACCACAAATTGCACAGGCGCGAGCACCCCCTGGACCAGGGTCCAGCGGGTGTTGTCACGACGCACGCGTTCCTCCGGGGTGTAAAGCCCGATTGACACTCCAGGGGGAGGTTGCGCCGCAGTTTGCTGAGGGTAAGCCGCCATATCGCCTATTTAGCCCGTCCAACCGGCATCTGTCAATTAGCATTGACGTAAATATAAGTTGACATCCCGGCAGGGGGCGGCGATAAAGTGCCGGATGAGCAAATCGGTCGATGGATGTCCAAAACTGTAAAAACCCTGCACAATCGCGGTGAATCTCATCCGTACAGGGAAGGGCTGCACGGGCCGACAGGTGAGGTTGCATCGTTAAAAACTGCTGGCTGCGCACGAAAGCTTCGGCACGAACCGGGGCGCCTACGCCCCCATTCACCCGTGCACGCGAGGAGTACCAGATGACAGCTTCCCGACAGTCCGGGCCACCTCAGGGCCGTGGCAACGCCTCGGACCCCGCCGATCAGCGTCTGGCGCTGCTTTCGGCCACGCTTTCTGAGCAAATCATTCCCCGCCTTCTGCAGGCACACACCCAGGCCGAGGGCCACGCGGACGACGCCCGGGACTACGGCGCCCACACCGGCCGACTGATCAGTGCGGCGGATATCAAGGACCTGGTGCGCATGGTCCTGCTGCCCGACGACCGTTCGGCCCGGTCCAGCATCGAGGCCATGCGCCTGCGCGGCATCCCGGTCGAGACGCTGTTTATTGATTTGTTGGCCCCGGCCGCTCGCCACCTGGGGGAGCTGTGGGAGGAAGACCTCTGCAACTTCGCTGACGTGACCGTCGGGGTGGGGCGCCTGCAGCAAGCCATGCGCGACCTCAGCCCCGGCCTGGTGACCCGTTCGGCCTCCGGCGACCAGCCCCGTCGCGTCCTGTTGCTGCCCTGCCCGGGCGAGCAGCACACCTTTGGCCTGGTCATGGTCGGTGACTTTTTCCGCAGCGCCGGCTGGGATGTGGCCGGTGGCCCCATGACCTCGCTGGATGTCGAGGCCCTGGTGCGGCGCGAGTGGTACGACGTGGTCGGCTTTTCGCTGGCGTCCGAGGTCCACTTGCCCCGCCTGGCGCCCGCGATTACTGCGGTGCGTAAGGCTTCGGTCAATCAGCGGGTGGGCATTTTGGTGGGCGGCCCGATGTTCCTGCGCCAGGCCGGATTGGCCAGCGAGGTGGGTGCCGACGCGGTCGCCATCAACGGTGGTTTGGCCCCGGAAATCGCTGACAAATTGGTGGAGACGCGCGTCGCGCCTCTATGAGCGGGCACAATACCTCGCTTCACCGCCCGTCCGCCGACCAGAACACGCCATGACCCAGGGAGCCCAGAAAATGGACCTCGGCCAATTCGAGTCGGCTGGCGCCTTGTTGTCGGGCCTGGAGCCGGCCGCGGTGGCCGACTTGCTCAGCGCCTCCGCAGACATCGTGCTGGTGCTGGACGCCAAGGGCCGCATCCTGGATCTCTCGCTGGTCTCCTCCGAACTGGTCAACCTCGGGTGCCGCGATTGGCAGGGTCAGGCCTTGTCGGCCACGGTCACCATCGAATCGCGCACCAAGGTTGAGACGCTCCTGAAAGAAGCCCTGGCGGGCCAGCACCCGGCGCCGCGCCAGGTCAACCATCCGCTGCCCACCGGCATCGACCTGGCGGTGTCCTACCGCGTGGTGTCGGTGCCGCGCGCAGGACGTCACGCCGGCGAGCCTCTGCTGGTGGCCCTGGGTCGCGACATGCGGCCCGACATGGCCTTGCAGCAAAGGCTGGTCAGCGCCCAGGTGTCGATGGAGCGCGACTACTGGCGACTGCGCCATGTCGAGACCCGTTACCGGTTGCTGTTCCAGCAGGCCTCCGAACCTGTCCTGATCCTGGATGCCACCTCCGAAAAAATCGAGGAGGCCAATCCGGCCGCGCAGGCCCTGTTCGGTGACGCCATGCGCAAATCTTCCTGGGTGCTGGCCGACGGCCTGGAGCCCGGTTCGGTCGAGACCTTGCGCGAGGCCTTTGTGCGGGTGCGCACGTCCGGTCGCGCCGAGGTGCCGGTGGTGCGTCTGGCGCGCGGCGGCGAAGAGTACAAGCTCTCGCTCTCGCTGTTTCGCCAAGAAACGTCCAGCAGTTTTCTGGTGCGCCTGTCGCTGGCGCGCACCGCCGCCGGTCAAGCCCGTGCAGACCAGGGCCCGCAGCTGGCCGAGCTGCTGCAGCAGGCGCCCGACGCGTTTGTGGTCACCGATGTCGAGGGGCGGGTGCTGCAGGTCAACCGCGCCTTCCTGGACCTGACCCAGGCCGCCACCGACGACATGGTGCGCGGCGAATCCCTGGACCGCTGGCTCGGTCGCAGTGGGGTCGATCTGAACGTGCTCGTCTCCAACCTGCGCCAGCACGGTTCGGTGCGTCTGTTTGCGACGCAGCTGCGCGGCGAGCATGGCGGCACCACCGACGTCGAGATTTCTGCGGCCTCGGCCATGAGCGCCACGCCGCCTTGCCTGGGCTTCACCATCCGCGACATCGGCCGCCGTCTGGCCACTGAGAGCGCCGAGGGCCGAGAGCTGCCGCGCTCGCCCGACCAGATGACCGAGCTGGTGGGCCGTGTGCCGCTCAAGGACATCGTGCGTGACACGACCGACCTGATCGAGCAGCTGTGTATCGAGGCCGCCCTCAAGCTCACGGGTGATAACCGCGCGTCGGCCGCCGAGATGTTGGGCCTCTCGCGCCAGAGCCTGTACGTGAAGCTGCGACGCTTCGGCATGGGCGACGCGCCCAGCGACGAGGAATAAGCCCGCGAGTGGCCGGCGCGTCGCGCTGGCGCCGATGTCCCATGAGTGTTGCTCCGCCGCCTGTCCCCCGCAAACCCCTGCATCTGCGTCGCATCAGCTGCGAAGGCTTCCAGCGTGAGGATGGCCTGATCGACCTCGAGGGTCTGCTGATCGACACCAAGCCGGTGCCCCTGCCCCTGGTCACGCGCACGGTGCCGCCGGGCGAAGCCATTCACCAGATGCGGGTGCGTCTGACCATCGACCGCGAACTGAACATCCTCGACGCGCAGGTCTTCAGCGAGCACACGCCTTATCCGGACTGCACCGAGGTGGAGGCGAACTACCGCCAGCTGATCGGCATGCGCATCGGCCCCGGCTTCACGCGCGATGCCAAGCGCCTGTTTCGCGGCACGCAAGGCTGCTCGCACATGACCGAGCTGCTGGCACCCCTGGCCAGCACCGCCTTTCAGGTGATCTGGGCCAACAACGATTTCGATTCGGTGGATGCCGAAGGCAGCACACAGCGCACCTCGCCGCTGGGGGGCTGCCATGCCTTGCGGCTGGACGGGCGCATCGTGCGCACCTACTTTCCCCAGCTGCGCCAAGATCCTTCGCCCGACCGGGCTGACTGAGCCCTCGCGCGCGAAGATGGCCGGCCGGCCGGAGCCCCCGCGTCCAGATCCCGGCGCATATTAATTCCTTTGAATGCATTTAAGCGGCACTTGAAGGCCGATGGAGCCAAATAGTGCTCTTTATCAAGTGTAAATATAGGTTGACAGAAATAGGCGTCAAGTAAAAAATTATCAAATGTCCCGTCCTGCGCTGTCGGCCGTCACCGAGCTGTTCAAGCCCATCACCTGGTTCCCGCCCATGTGGGCGTTTGCCTGCGGTGTGGTCGCCTCTGGCGTGCCGCTGCAAGGCGGCAACTGGTTGCTGGCACTGGTGGGTATTGCGCTGGCCGGGCCCTTCGTGTGCGCCACCAGCCAGGCCGTCAATGACTGGTTTGACCGCCATGTCGATGCGATCAACGAACCGCACCGCCCCATCCCCTCCGGCCGCATGCCGGGGCGTTGGGGCCTGTACATCGCCATCGCGTGGACGGCCGTGTCGCTGGCCGTGGCCATGCTGCTGGGGCCGTGGGGCTTCGGCGCCGCCGCCCTGGGCCTTTTATTGGCGTGGGCCTATAGCGCGCCGCCGCTGCGTCTGAAGCAAAACGGGTGGTGGGGCAATGCCGCTTGCGGCATCAGCTACGAAGGCATTGCCTGGGCCACGGGCGCCGCGGTGATGGCCGGCGGCAGCTTGCCCGAGGCGCGCTCGCTGGCCTTGGCGGCCCTCTACAGCCTGGGCACGCACGGCATCATGACCCTCAACGATTTCAAGTCGGTCGAGGGCGACCGTCGCATGGGCATCCGCTCGTTGCCCGTGCAACTGGGTGAACAACGCGCGGCGCGTGTGGCCTGTTGGACGATGGCGCTCTCGCAGGTGGGCGTGATCGCGCTGTTGCTCGTGTGGGGCCAGACGGCGCATGCGCTGGGCATCGTGGCCTTGCTTGCGGCGCAGGGCGTCCTCATGAAGCGCTTTCTCGCAGATGTACGCGGCAAGGCACTTTGGTACAGCGGCTTTGGTGTGCCGCTCTTTGTCGCCGGCATGATGGTCTCGGCCTTTGCCTTGCGGGGCGTGGCGTGAGCGCCGACATGAGCGCCGCCTCGAATTTCTTCGGCTGGCTCGGCATCGTGCGCCTGGGTCTGGTGCAGGCGGCGCTGGGGGCCATCGTGGTGATGACGACGTCCACGCTCAATCGCGTCATGGTCGTCGAGCTCGGATTACCAGCGCTCTTGCCAGGCCTGCTCGTGGGCTTGCACTACGCGGTGCAGGCCACCCGACCTCGCATGGGATGGGGCTCGGATGTGGGCGGGCGTCGCACGCCCTGGATCGTGGGCGGTATGGCGGTGCTGGCCGCCGGCGGCACGCTGTCGGCGCTCGCGGTGGCCTGGATGCACACGCAGCGCGAAGCGGGCATGGCCCTGGCGGTGTTGGGCTTCTTGATGATTGGCCTGGGGGTCAGCGCCTGCGGCACCTCACTGCTGGTGCTCCTGGCCAAGCGCGTGCCGCAAGCGCGCCGCGCGGCGGCGGCCACCACCGTGTGGGTGATGATGATCGCCGGCTTTGCCATCACCGCGGGCGTCGCGGGCGGCTTGCTCGATCCGTATTCACCGGCGCGCTTGGTGACGGTCACGGCCGGTGTCTCGGTGTTGGCGCTGGTCATCACGCTGCTGGCGGTTTGGCGACTCGAGGGCGCGCCGATGTCGATCGCGAATGCCGCCACCGCGCAGTCCGACGCCCCGCGTCCCGCGTTTCGCGAGGCGCTGCGTGAGGTGTGGTCCGAGACCACGGCGCGCCGCTTCACCGTCTTTGTGTTCATCTCGATGCTGGCCTACAGCGCTCAGGACCTGATCCTCGAGCCCTTTGCCGGCTCGGTCCACGGCTTCACGCCCGGCGAATCCACCCGCCTGGCCGGCGTGCAGCATGGCGGCGTGCTTTTGGGGATGTTGATGGTCGCGGCAGCAGGCACGCTGGCGCGCCGGCCTGGCTTTGCGTGGCTCGGTTCGCTGCGGGGCTGGACGCTGGGGGGCTGCATGGCTTCGGCCATCGCGCTGGCCGGTCTGGCAATCGCAGGCGTGGTGGGCGCCGCTGGCGGCGACTGGCCGCTGCGCGAAAACGTCTTTCTTCTGGGGGTCGCCAACGGCGCCTTCTCCATCGGTGCCATTGGCTCGATGATGCAACTGGCCTCGCAGGGCCGCGCCTCGCGTGAAGGCGTGCGTATGGGTCTGTGGGGCGCGGCCCAGGGCATCGCCTTCGGCCTCGGCGGATTGGCGGGCACCGCCGCCAGCGACCTCGCACGTTGGCTGATCGCGCAGCCGGGCATGGCCTATGCCTGCGTGTTCGCGTTCGAGGCCGCTCTCTTCGCGGTGTCGGCGCTGCTTGCGCGGCGCATCACGATCGCACCGGCCTCATTGCCTGCGTCCGACGCGCCCCGTCCCGAGTCTTCCGCCAACGCCAGCCTGGCACTGGCTTCCTCCAACAGGTAAATCCAATGAACACGCAAAGCACCTTTGATGTCGTCGTCGTCGGCGGCGGTCCCGCCGGCGCCACCGCCGCCCAGACCCTGGCCGCACAGGGCCGCTCGGTGCTGATGATCGACCGCGACGGCCGCATCAAGCCCTGCGGCGGCGCCATTCCGCCGCGCCTGATTCGCGACTTCGCCATTCCCGACGAACTGCTGGTGGCCAAGGCCCGCTCCGCGCGCATGGTGGCGCCCTCGGGCAAGCGCGTGGACATCCCGATCGAGGACGGCTTTGTCGGCATGGTCGACCGCGAAGTGTTTGACGAGTGGCTGCGCCGGCGCGCGGTCGACAGCGGCGCGGTGCGACGCAACGGCACCTTCGAGAAACTCACGCGCGACGACGACGGCGTGTCCGTCGTGCATTTCCGCTCGCGCCAGGGCGACACCGAGATGGCCTCGCGCGTGCGGGCCCGCGCCGTGATCGGCGCCGACGGTGCGCGCTCCGAAGTCGCGCGCCAGGCCGTCACCGGCGGCGACCCCATGCCCTGCGTGTTCGCGTATCACGAGATCGTGCGCAGGCCCGCTCACTTGCCCGAGGGCTACGACCCCACCCGCTGCGACGTGGTCTATGACGGCCGTCTCTCGCCCGACTTTTATGGCTGGGTGTTCCCGCATGGCGACACCCTGAGCATCGGCACCGGCAGCGCCGACAAGGGCTTCTCGCTGCGCACCGCCACCGCCGCCCTGCGAGAGTCGTCGGGCATGGCGGGGGCCGAGACCGTGCGCCGCGAGGGCGCGCCTTTGCCGATGAAGCCGCTGGCCCGCTGGGACAACGGGCGTGATGTGGTGCTGGCCGGCGACGCGGCTGGTGTGGTGGCACCCGCCTCGGGCGAAGGCATCTACTACGCGATGTATGGCGGACAGCTCGCCGCCGAGGCGGTGGGCGAGTACCTGCAGACCGGGCAGGCCGCGGCGCTGCGTCAGGCGCGCAAGCGCTTCATGCGGGCGCACGGCACGGTGTTCCGGGTGCTGGGGATCATGCAGTGGTTCTGGTATGGCAATGACCGTCGGCGTGAGCGGTTTGTGAAGATCTGCGAGGATGTGGACGTCCAACGTCTCACCTTTGAGTCCTACATGAACAAGCAGCTCGCCCGCCGCAGCCCGATGGCGCATGTGCGCATCTTCTTCAAGGACATGGCCCACCTGCTGGGGCTGGCGCGCGTGTGAACGAAGGCCAGGGGGGCGACATCACGAAGGCCCCCTCTGCCCCGCGGGCCTGGGTTCACTGGTGGGTCGGCGCAGCCTGTGCCGTGATCGTCTCGGGCTCGGGCGGTGCGCTCACCCAGATCGGCCCCTGGTACCGCGACCTCGTCAAGCCCTGGTTTCAGCCACCCGATTGGCTGTTCGGGCCGGCCTGGACCCTGATCTTCGGCTTGTGCGTGGTGGCCGGCGTGGGCGCCTGGCGCGCGGCGCCCGATGCACGCCGACGCATGCAGTTGCTCGGGCTCTTTGCCCTCAATGGCCTGCTCAATGTGCTGTGG
Organism: Comamonadaceae bacterium; assembly: GCA_947463025.1. GTDB lineage: Bacteria > Pseudomonadota > Gammaproteobacteria > Burkholderiales > Burkholderiaceae_C > Ramlibacter. The sequence continues at coordinate 6,329 of CANHSE010000027.1, read as the reverse complement.
AGTCTGCTGTTCTTCCACTTGCAGCGCCCCGACTGGGCGCTGATGGAGATCGGCTTTCTGTGGGGGTCGATCCTGCTTCTGATCTGGCTGCCGGGGCGCTATTACCCGCGTATCCGCTTGCTCTTGCTGCCTTACCTGGCCTGGGTCAGCTTCGCCTCGGCGCTCAATGCGGCCGTGGTCGGACTCAATAGCCCGTTCTGACGGATCCGGGACAATGTCGGTCCAGCCTCCTGTGTCCCTACGAGATTCCCCCCTCCCGCGTGTCTTCTCCTACCGCCCCCACCCCTGACGCGGCGTCTGCCGCTGCGCCCGCCGACGCGCTGGTCATGACCGGTGATGAGCGCCGCTCCAGTTTTTCGCTGGCGGCCATCTACGCCATGCGCATGCTGGGGCTGTTCCTGGTGCTGCCGGTGTTCGCACTGGAGGCGCCCAAATACCCGGGTGGCGACGACCCCGCGCGCGTCGGGCTGGCCATGGGCATCTACGGCCTCACCCAGGGCCTGCTGCAGCTGCCTTTCGGTATGGCCTCCGACCGTCTGGGGCGCAAGCGCGTCATCATCTTCGGCCTGCTGGTGTTTGCCGCTGGCAGTCTGCTGGCCGCTGTGGCCACCTCGCTCACGGGGCTGATCGCGGGCCGCTGCTTGCAAGGCGCGGGTGCGGTCTCGGCGGTGGTCACCGCGCTCCTGGCCGATCAGACCCGCGATGCGGTGCGCACCAAGGCCATGGCCCTGGTGGGCGCGAGCATCGGCCTCATGTTCGCGCTCTCCTTGGTGGCTGCGCCGGTGCTGGCGGCGCATGTGGGCCTGGCCGGCCTGTTTGCGCTGACGGCGGCCCTGGCGCTCTCGGGCGTGGCCATCGTCATCTGGCTCGTGCCGCCCGAGCCGCCGCGCCGCGCCGCGCCGCCGCGCGGTAGCCTGCGCACCGTGCTCACGCACGTGCCCACCCTGCGCCTGAACTTCGGCGTCTTCGTGCTGCACGGCGTGCTGCTGGCGATGTGGGTGGCCGTCCCGCAGTTGCTGGTGGAGTCGGGCCTGGACAAGGCCCACCATTGGTGGGTCTACCTGCCCACGGTGGCCGCGTCGTTCTTCGTCATGGCCGGCACGCTGTTCCCGCTGGAGCGCCGTGGTTACCTGCGCGCCGTCTTCCTGGGCGCGATCGGTCTGGTGGCGCTGGTGCAACTGGGCCTGTCGGCCACTGCAGCCAGCGGCCCGACCCTGGTGGCGATGGCCTTCCTGCTGTTTGCCTTCTTCTGCGCCTCCAATGTGCTGGAGGCCTGTCAGCCGAGCATCGCCTCGCGCGCCGCGCCCCCGCAGGCGCGCGGCGCGGCGATGGGCTTCTACAACACGCTGCAATCCCTGGGCTTCTTTGCCGGCGGCGCCCTCGGCGGTGTGCTCGTCAAGAACGTGGGCGCCAGCGGCCTGTTTCTGGCTTGCGGCCTGGTGACGCTGGTCTGGCTGGCGCTGGCCTGGCCGATGGCGGCCATCGGAAAGCCGGGCGAGCAGGCCACATAATCGTCGCTTCTTCGGAGAAAACACCATGGCATCCGTCAACAAAGTCATCCTCATTGGCAACTGCGGCCGCGACCCCGAAATGCGCTATCTGCCCTCGGGTCAGGCGGTGGCCAATATCAGCATTGCCACCTCCACCCGCCGCAAAGACAAGACCAGCGGCGAGATGATCGAAGACACCCAGTGGCACCGCGTCACCTTCTACGACCGCCTGGCCGAGATCGCCGGCGAGTACGTCAAGAAGGGCCGCCCGGTCTATGTCGAGGGACGCCTGAAATACGGCAAGTACACCGGTCAGGACGGCATCGAGAAAAACACCGTCGACATCATCGCCACCGAGCTGCAACTGCTGGGTGGCCGTGAGGGCGGTGGTGGCGGCGGCGGGGACGACGAGGGCGCACCGCGCCGCGCGCCTGCGGCCGCGCCCCGTGCGGCAGCCCCCGCACCGCGCGCTCCTGCGCGCCAGGCCGACCCGGCCGACCTCGACGACGACATTCCTTTCTGACCCTGGCGGCGGCCCGCGCGTCACCCGCGCGACCTATCCTTTTTGGCGGAAGCCACGGCCGCTGCCCGCCGTGATTTATCGCGGCGGGGACAAGCCAGCCCCCCGGATGGGCTTAGATTCCGGGGTCCATGACTGAGTCTGTCTCTCTTCCCGGTCACATCTACATCGTCGACGACGACGCGGCCATGTGCCAGGCGCTGTCGTTTGCGCTGACCTCCGCGGGCCATTCGGTGCACGCTTTTCGCAGCCCGGAGCCTCTCTTGTCGCTCGGGCCCCTGCCGGGGCCGGCGGTGATCTTGTTGGACATGCGCCTGCACGAACAGTCCGGCGTCCAGGTGCAGGCCCAGTTGCAGGCCCGCGGCCAGCACACCCCGGTGGTCTTCATGAGCGGCCAGAGCCAGCCGCATGAAATCGTTCAGAGTTTTCGCCAGGGCGCGCTGCACTTTCTTCTCAAGCCTTTCAGCACGGCCGACCTGCTCGCCGTGTTGCAAGAGGCCCTCCAACACGATCAGGTGCGACAGGCGCGCGAAGTCCAGACCCAGCGCTTCATGACTCTGCTGCAGCGGCTGACGCCGCGCGAGCGAGAGGTCTGCCGCCTGATGCTCAAGGGCTACCCGAACCGCGACATCGCCGCCGCCCACGGCACGGTGGCGGGCACGGTCAAGCTGCAGCGCGCCAGCGTCATGGAAAAACTGCAGGTGGGCACCATGGCGGGATTGGCTGCCTTGTTCGAGGGCGAAGACCTCGACCGGCTGTTGGGGCCGCAGGTAGCCCGCAGAAAGCCGGTTTGAATGGACACCAGCTTGGATGTCCGCACAGGGTTCATGGTGCTGGGTGTCCTGGCCCTGGCCTCGGCTGCAGGCTGCTACGCCACGCTGCGCGCCAGCCTGCATCGCGGTAACTTGTTGTGGCTGGCCAGCGGCGTGTCCTTCGGCGCGGGTGCGCTGCTGCTGGCTTTGCGCCCGTCGATCCCCCCGATTCTGAGTTTCGAGTTGGCTCACGTCTGCCTGGTCGGCGGCCTCTTGGGCCAGGCCCTGGCGATGCGCCAAGAGGGGCGGCCGCGTTTGCGCCAGGGGGGGCACATCCTGTGGCTCGGCGTGGGCGTGCCCCTGCTGTCCGCCGTGGTCTTTGCCGGGGTGCGGCGCCTGGACGTGGTGTGGGGCATTGCGTATTTCGCGCTGGCGACCGGGGTCGGTGCGCTGATGGTGGTCCTGGCGGCTTGGCGGGTGTGGCGCACCAGCCGCCAGCGCGGCGCGGCGATCATTACCCTGACCTTTGCCCTCCTGGTCATCGCCCTGGTGGGGCGCTTGGGCGGCGCCATCCTCGGCGACGCCGCAGATCCGGCCTTCGCGCCGGGCCTGAACCAGCTGGTGATGTTGGCTGCGGCCTTCTTCACCCTGGTCCTGGGCCAGGTGGGCTATCTGGGCCTGCAGTTTGAGCGCATCGCCAAGGGGCGGGTGGCCTCCGCGCGCCAGGCTGCGGTGATGACCGAGCGGGCGCGTCAGACCCAGCTGCGTGAGGCCGCCCTGCACGACCTCGTGGAGGAGCGCAACCAATTGATCCAGCACCTGGCGCGCCACGAGACCGCCAGCGACCTGGCGCGGTTTGCGATGGACTTGCCCCACCAACTGAGTCAGCCCGTGTGCGCCACCAAGCTCAATGTGGAGGAGGTGCTGGTGCGCCTGGCCCAGGCCGGCACCGACGCCGAGGTGATGAAGGCCTTGCACGCGGTCGACGCCAGCAACGACCGCGTGCAGCAACTGCTGCAGCAGCTGCGGATCCTGCTGGCCCACCACGATGCCCGCGACCACCGCGACCTGGACCTGGGGGCGCTCGTGGCACAGACCGTGCCGATTCTGCAAGGGTCGTTTCGCGACCAGGCGGTGGCGTTGGAGATGACGCCGGCCGGAGTCCTCCCCACAGGGGTGCATGCCAATCCCACGCAGCTGCAGCAGCTGCTGTTGATCCTGTGCACGAATGCGCTCACGCAGGTGCAGGCCATGCGTACGCCCGATACGCCCGCCTGGGTGCGGGTGGAGGTGTCAGCGCAGGCCCGTGAGGTGCATTTGACGGTGCGCCACTGCGGGCCGGGACCGCGTCAGGCCGATCGGCTCTCGGAGCGGATCGACGTGGGCCTGGCCATTGCCACCCGGATTGCGCAGGCGCACGGCGGGTTGTTGTCTCCTGTCGAGGGCCAGGCGCCGGGCGCGGGGGGCTTTCGCCTGTCCCTGCCGCTTCGCGTGCCGCTGCCGCTCAGCGCGCCGCTGCCGGCGAGCGCGCCGAGGCAATGACGCCGCCGCCCAGGCAGACGTCGCCGTCATAGAGCACCGCCGACTGACCGGGCGTCACCGCCCATTGCGGCTCGGCGAATGACAGCCCCATGCGGCCTGCCGCGTCGTAGCGCAAGTCGCAGGCCGCATCGGCCTGGCGGTAGCGGGTCTTGGCCGCGTAGCGTCCCGGTGCTGGCGCGTTGCCGGATGCCCAGCTCAGGTCGTCGGCCTCGAGCGCCGACGACAGCAGCCAGGGGTGCTCATGCCCCTGCACCACCCACAGCGTGTTTTTCTCGATGTCCTTGCGCGCCACGAACCAGGGCGCGTGCTCGCCGCCGCCTTTTTGCGCGCCGCGCGCTTTCACGCCGCCGATGCCCAGGCCCTGGCGCTGGCCCAGGGTGTAGAACGACAGGCCTTCGTGGCGGGCGATCGTGCGACCGGTTTCGTCCTTGATCGGGCCCGGTTCTTTGCTCAGATAACGGCCCAGAAATTCACGAAAGGGCCGCTCGCCGATGAAGCAAATGCCCGTCGAATCTTTTTTCTTCGCATTGGGCAAGCCGATCTCGGCGGCGATGCGACGCACCTCGGTCTTGTGCAACTCGCCCACCGGAAACAGCGTGCGGGCCAGCTGCGCGGGATTGAGGCGGTGCAGGAAATAACTTTGGTCCTTGGCCGGGTCCAGCCCCTTGAGCAATTGCACCTGCCCGCCCGCCTCGCGCACGCGGGCGTAGTGCCCGGTGGCGATCTTGTCAGCGCCCAGGCGCATCGCGTGATCCAGGAATGCCTTGAACTTGATCTCGGCGTTGCACAAGACATCGGGGTTGGGCGTGCGCCCCGCCTGGTATTCGCGCAGGAACTCGGCGAACACGCGGTCCTTGTAGTCGGCCGCGAAGTTGACATGCTCGATCTCGATGCCCAGCACGTCGGCCACGCTGGCGGCATCGACGAAGTCGACGTTGGACGAACAGTATTCGCTGTCGTCGTCTTCCCAGTTCTTCATGAAGATCGCGATGACCTCATGCCCCTGCTGTTTGAGCAGGTAGGCACTCACCGCGGAGTCCACCCCTCCGCTCAATCCGACGACGATACGTTGCTTGGCCACAGTGGGATTATCGGTGGCGGCTCAAATCAGCGCGACGCCTTTCCAGCCGTCGCGGTCAGGCGCCCGTCACGCCGGGATCGGTGTGAATCACCGACAGCGGGTAGCGTACGCCGGCCAGGTAATCCTCGATGCATTGCAGCACCAGCGGGCTGCGATGCCGCGTCACGCTGGCGCGTACCTCCTCGGGCGTCATCCACACCGTGCGCACGATGCCACCGTCTAGCGGGCGCGTGGGATCGTGCGCACCCAGGCGACCGCAAAAGGCAAAGCGCAGGTAGGTGATGTCCTCGCCGGTCGTGTGCCGGTGAAAGCGCGAGAGGTACACGCCCACCAGCGCAGTGGGCTCAAAAGGGTGGGCGGTTTCTTCCAGCGCTTCGCGCGCGCAGCCCTGTGCGGGCGATTCGCCGGGGTCCAGATGGCCCGCCGGGTTGTTCAGGCGCAGGCCTTCGGGTGTGTGTTCCTCGATCAGGAGAAAGCGGCCGTCCTGCTCGATGATGGCGGCCACGGTGGCACTGGGTTTCCAACGTTCGCTCATTCGCTTGGCCATCCCGGGGCCGAAAAGTACAAGGATTCAAATCATAGTGCGCCAGAGGCTCGCGTCCTGATCCCGGGGCGGGTGCCGCAAGGGCCCCTCAAGGCTGGTACTCCGGGGCCCCCTGCACCCAGATGAAAGACTGCACATCGATCAGGTCCCGTGCCTGCAGGCCGCGATGGCGCTCCAGGTCGCGCCGGACGATGGCGCCGAAGGTCAGCAGGCTTTCGTACACCGACCAGGACGGCGCAGGGCGGTAGGCCAGGTCAAAGCCATAGGCCTGCGCCGCCTGCCGCGTCACGCGCGGCTTGAGGAACAGGTGGCGATCGGGGCGGGCCAGAAACCCGAACAGCGTCACCACGGGCCAGGTCTGCACCCGGGCCCGTGGCCGCGGCAACTCGCCCACCGCCTG
>CANHSE010000026.1 GCA_947463025.1 Comamonadaceae bacterium | reverse complement strand
CCCGGCTCGCTGCCCTCTGTGCGGCGGGCCCAACGGGTGCGCCATGGAAACGCAGCGGCGAACCGGCGAACCGCAGCCGCCCTGCTGGTGCGTCAGCGCGCAGTTCAGCGAAGCACTGCTGGCCCGCGTACCCGCGTCGGCGCGCAACCGGGCGTGCATTTGCGCCACCTGCGTCGGGCAGGCGGACGCCTCACAGGGCCAGGGACACCGCTGACGAAGTGGCGCTGGCCAACGCGCCGAGCACGGACGTTCCGCGCGCGGCGGTGCGGGTGCTGTCGATGATCTCCAGGTCTTCGAAGACGCGCTGGGCCCAGCTCAGATCACCTGTCCTGTGTCCGTCCAGGGCCAGCCAGGCCTGCAGGTCGTTGAGGCGGCGTGTCTCGCGGGTCCAGCGGATCAAGGGGCCGATGTCCAGGGTCTCGCCCCCGACTTCCACAGAGTCGGGCTGCGGGCGCGGCAGCGGGCCCTGCTGATAGTCCACGTAGCGCCCCAGCGCGCTTTGGTAGACGGCTACTTGGTCGGGCTGGCTGTTGAAGAACGTCGTCCAGTGCTGATGGCACCGCGGGTCAAAACTGTTCACCCCGACGGCCGCGACGTGCTGCTCTGTCAAATAGCTATCGACGACCTCGGTGACAGGCGCCGCCACACTGCCTGCCCCCCGCACCGCATGCCGCGTCTGGGACAAAAGCGCTGGCACGGAGACGCCTGCGGTGATCGCCAGCCCACCCACTGCAGCCGAAGCCGCGAACGTCGCCACACCCACGATCGCTGCGCTGCGGGCCGCCCGCGCTTGGAGCTCGGCGGGAGTGGCCCACGCCTGCCCCTGCTGCAAGTAGGCCTGATTCAGGGCATGGGCCAGCGCGTTGTTTCCCATGGGTGACGTGGGGAGGTCGGCGCGCAGATGGCTCAGGTTCTCGCGGGCGAGGCGCCAGTTCGCGTAGGCCTGGCGCGCGGCGTACACCGACAGAGCGAGCGCGACGCCGCCCAGGATGGGATTGCCAACGACAGCCGCGCCACTGGCGCCGATCATGAAGAGGGAAGCGGCGAACACCAGCCCCCGGCACCAGGCGGCACGACGCGCCGCTTGGAGCTTGCGAGCCGCGACCGGATCCAAGGCCTTCAAGCTCTTTCGCGCAGCCCCCAGGCCCTCGACCAAATCGGCGACAGCCCCCGTCCCGCGCGAACCGGCCCGCGTGACCGCGAGGCCGACCGGCGCCGGTTTGCCACTGAGCAGTTGCTGACCATCGGCCTTGAGGTTCTTGAGGACCACGTCGTAAATCGCAGTGCCTGTGATGGGGACGACGATCATGGCCCCCAGAAGATCCAGACCGTCTGCAGCCAGTTTGCCAATCGCCAGGGCCCGCTGAACCCCTTTGTTTTCGCAGACACGCTGCCAGGCGGAGATCTTGGCAGCGGTCGTCGAGTTCGGGGCTTGCGTCGTCTGCGGCTGCGACAGTTGATGCTGCGGAGGGACCAGGCTCAGAGTCGCGACCAATGCGCGCGGAGAGGAGACAGGTGCGGGCCGAATCAGGGGCGCAGGGACCTGAGGCGGACAGCACGCTGCGGGCCGCGCGTGCAGGTGCGGCCACAAGGTGGGCTGCGGATCGCGGCTGGGGGCGCCCGCCTGGTGTGGGACAAGGGAGATGAATCTTGTCAGCTGGGACGTACGTCTCTGCGGTCGGTGCAGACAGATCGGCTTCGCCGCAATCTTCGCCCAGTGCGGCGGCGGGCTCACAGCGGGCTCGGCCTGCGTGGCCACCGATCGGTGGCTGCGGCTTGGGCCCTCCAAGGGCCCCACAGGATTTGACGGCATCATGTGTCCTCCTCGTTCATGGCATCCAGCCGCTGCGCGGCCTCATGCCCCACCTGCGCATACGCCGGGTCCTCACGCGCCAACTCGAGGGCCCCCAGGAACGCCGCCCGCGCGTCTTCGCGCTGGTCCAGTCCCTGCAGGCACTCGCCGATGCGAAAAAGGCAATAGGCATCCCTTGCATCGAGCAGCAGCGCCGTGCTGTAGAACCGGCAGGCCGACTCCAGCTCGCCCAGGTGCTGCACGCACAACGCAAAATCCAACGCGTAGTCCCGGTTCCAGGGGTCGTCGTAGACCAGCAACCAGCCCGGCTCCACCGCCGCCGCGTAGTCGCCCGCCTCCATCAGCGCCTGCATCTGCGCCCCCAGTGCCGACTTCATCTCGGGCTCCAGCAGAGGCTCAGCGCCCGCGTCCAGCCCCAGGCTGCGCGCCGTCTCCAGCCACTGGGCCTGCAGGTCCAGCGAGGCCGCGGGATGCAGTGGCAGGTGCGCGTCACGATCAAGCATGGAATCAGGACCCCTTGAACAGCTACGGCTGAGTAACCCACCCCTCCGTTGAGTTCATCGAGTCTGCTGGCGGTGCATGACAGGGCTGTGGCCGCTGGCGGCACAATCACCCCATGTGTCAGCTTCTTGGCATGAACTGCAACACGCCCACGGACGTGACCTTCAGCTTTTCGGGCTTCGCGCAACGCGGCGGGCGCACCGACCACCATGCGGACGGCTGGGGCATCGCCTTCTTTGAGGGGCGAGGCGTGCGGCACTTCGTTGACCACCAGCCCGCCAGCGAATCCCCAGTGGCCGAACTGATCCGCCGCTACCCGATCCAGAGCCGTCATGTGGTGGCGCACATCCGCAAAGCCACGGTGGGTGAGGTGGCGCTGGAGAACTGCCATCCCTTTGTGCGGGAGTTATGGGGGCGCTACTGGGTGTTCGCGCACAACGGCACGCTGGCGGATTTCGAGCCCGCGCTGCATGGCAGCTTTCGGCCCGTGGGTCAGACCGACAGCGAGCGGGCGTTTTGCTGGCTGATGCAGGAGCTGGCCAAGTCGCATGCGAGCGTCCCCAGCGTGGACGAACTCACCCTGACACTGCGTGAGCTCGCCCCCCGGATTGCCCGCGGGGGCACCTTCAACTTCCTGCTGTCCAACGGCCAGGCCCTGTGGGCGCACTGCTCGACGAACCTGTTTTTCGTCGAGCGCCAACACCCCTTCGCACACGCCCAACTGGCCGATGAAGATGTGTCCGTCGACTTTGCCCAGCACACCACGCCGCGTGACCGGGTGGCGGTGGTGGTGACAGCGCCGCTCACGACCAACGAGACCTGGACGCCGATGAGACCGGGCGAGCTGCGGGTGTTTGTGGACGGGGTGTCGGCGGGGTGACCCACTGCCCCTGCCCGACTCAGTGCGGGCGGGGCTGGAGCGCGGTCTCTAGCGCATCGATAAACATCGCGGGTACATCGAACCCGGTCTGCTGCGTGATCTCTTGGAAGCAGGTCGGGCTGGTGACATTGACCTCGGTGAGGCAATCGCCGATCACGTCCAGCCCCACCAGCAGCAGCCCGCGCGCGGCCAGCGTGGGGCCCAGGGCCTGCGCGATCTCGAGGTCGCGCGCCGACAGGGGCTGGGCCACGCCCTTGCCGCCGGCCGCCAGGTTGCCGCGTACCTCGCTGCCTTGCGGGATGCGGGCCAGCGCGTACGGCACAGGCTGGCCGCCGATCACCAGCACGCGCTTGTCGCCCTGGGCGATCTGCGGCACGAAGCGTTGCACCATCAGCGTGGTGGCGCCGCCGGCGTTGAGGGTCTCGGTGATGGCGCCCAGGTTCAGGCCATCGGCCTTGACGCGAAAGATGCCCATGCCGCCCATGCCATCGAGGGGCTTGAGGATGATGTCGCCGTGCTCGGCGTGAAAGCGCCGCACCGCCTGCGGATCGCGCGTGACCAGCGTGGGGCTGGTGTAGGCCGCGAATTCCATGATGGCCAGCTTCTCGGGGTGATCGCGCAGGGCTGCCGGTTTGTTGAAGACGCGCGCGCCCTCGCGCTCGGCCTGCTCCAGCAGGTGAGTCGCGTAAAAATACTCGCTGTCGAAGGGCGGGTCCTTGCGCATGATCACCGCGTCGAACGCGTGCAGGGGCTGCTCCGTGGTGCGAGACTCCACAAACCACTCCTCCTCGGCGCCGGTGAGCGTGATCTCGCGCACCGTGGCCTGCACCTGACCACCCGAGCGCCACACCAGATCACGCGTCTCGCACGCAGCCAGGCGATAGCCGCGCCGCTGCGCCTCGCGCATCATGGAAAAGGTGGTGTCCTTGTAGGTCTGGAAGGACTCCAGTGGGTCGGCAACGAAAAGAAGGTGCATCGTGTGAAGGCCTCGGGTGAGGGCGCGCCCGCCTCAGATTTCGACCTTGCTGCCCATTTCGACCACCGCATTATTCGGCAGGTTCAGGAAGGCCGCCGCCGCGCCCGCGTTGTGGTGCATATGCGCAAACAACTTTTCGCGCCAAGGCGACATGCCACCACCGATCGTGGGCACCACCACATCACGCGAGAGGAAATAGCTGGTCATCATGGGATCGAGGTCGCAGCCGTGGCTGCGAATCTGCTCGAGGGCGCGCGGCACGTCCGGGTCATTCTTGAAACCGTAGTTCAGGATCACCTGCCAGCAGCCGTGGCCCAGCGGCTCGATCTCGACCCGACGGCTCAGGCCGATCCAGGGGACCTCGTGGTTTCTCACGGTGACGAACAGGTTCTGCGCGTGCAGCACCTTGTTGTGCTTGAGGTTGTGCAGCATCGCATTGGGAACGGCCCCCGTCTCGGCGGTCAGGAACACGGCCGTGCCGTCCACCCGCGTCGGCGGCGAGACGAACACCGCCTCCAGAAAGCTTTTCAGGTCGATCGCGTCGGTCTTGAGCTTGTCATTGAGGATGGCGCGGCCATCCTTCCAGGTCTTCATCAGCGTGAAGATGCAGCCGCCGATCAAGAGCGGGAACCAGCCCCCGTCCATCAGCTTGAGCATGTTGGAGGCGAAGAAGGTGATGTCGATCAGGAAGAAGACGCCGGTCGCCCCCACGCACAGCCACATCGGATATTTCCAGGCGTGGCGGATCACGAAGAAGGTGAGCGTGGTGGTGATCAGCATGTCCAGGGTGACCGCGATGCCGTAGGCGGCCGCCAGGTTGCTGGACGAGCGGAACATCACCACCGCCAGGACGATGGCCACGAACAGGCCCCAATTGACGAAAGGGATGTAGATCTGGCCGGTGTCACGCACGCTGGTGTGCTGAATGTTCAGGCGGGGCAGGTACCCCAGCTGGATCACCTGCTTGGTGACGCTGAACGCACCCGTGATGAGGGCCTGCGAAGCGATCACGGTGGCGGCCGTCGCCAACAGCACCAGGGGCAGCTGCGCCCAGTCGGGCGCCATCAGGTAGAAGGGGTTCTTGACCGCCTGCGCATCCTCCAGCAGTAGCGCGCCCTGACCGAAGTAATTGAGGGTGAGCGCGGGCATCACCACGGCGAACCAGGCCAGGCGAATCGGCTTCTTGCCGAAGTGGCCCAGGTCGGCATAGAGCGCCTCGGCGCCGGTCACGCACAGCACCACCGCGCCCAGGATGATGAAGGTGGTGCCCGGTTGCGCCAGCGCGAAATTCAGGGCGTACAACGGGCTCACGGCCAGCAAGATGCTGGGGTGGCTCAGGATGTTCCACACGCCCAGCAGGGCCAGCACCGCAAACCACACCAGGGTGATGGGACCGAAGAAGCGGCCAATACCGGCCGTGCCCCGCTTTTGCACCGCGAACAGGGCAAACAGAATCACCAGCGTGAGCGGGATGACCCAGCGCTTGAATTCAGGCGCCACCACCTCCAGGCCCTCGACCGCCGACAGCACCGAGATGGCCGGCGTGATCACCCCGTCGCCATAAAACAGGCTGGCGCCGAAGATGCCCACCCCCAGCAGCACCCCGCGCAGGCGCGGCTGGTCTTTCACCGCCTGCGAGGCCAGGGCCAGCATGGCCACCAGACCGCCTTCGCCATGGTTGTCGGCGCGCAGCACCAGCAGCACGTACTTGAGCGAGACGATCAGTGTGAGCGTCCAGAAAAAGAGCGAGAGGATGCCGAAGACATTCTGAGGCGTGAAGGGCACATGGCCCGAGCCGAAAACTTCCTTGATGGCGTACAGCACGCTGGTGCCGATGTCGCCATAGACCACGCCGATGGCGGCGATCGTGAGCGCCCCGAGAGACGAGCGGGAAGTGGACATGGGGATCAGTCGTAAGACTCGGCGTCCGGGTCGGTCGCCTCCAGCTCGTAGCTGGCGGCCAGCATGGCCAGACGGCCGATCACGCCGTACATGTAAAAACGGTTGGGGGCGCTGGCACCGGGCTTCTGACCCGGCTGCGGCAGACGGGTGCTTTCAGCAAACGCCAGCGGCACAAAGCTCGCGCCGGGGGCGTTGAGGTTTTCGTCGATGCCACGATCGGCGTGCACGCGGTAGAAGCCGCCCACCACATAGCGGTCCATCATGTAGACCACCGGCTCGGCCACCGCCGCATTGATCTGCTCGTGGGTGATCACGCCTTCCTGGATGATGACCTCGCTGACCTGTTGGCCGTCCTTGATGACGTCCATCTTGTTGCGGGTCTTGCGATTGAGCTGCTCGAGGTCCTTGACGTCGCGCACGGTCATGATGCCCATGCCATAGGTGCCGTTGTCGGCTTTGACCACGACGAAGGGCTTTTCGTTGATGCCGTATTCCTTGTACTTGCGGCGCACCTTGGTGAGCAAGGCATCGACGTTCTCGGTCAGGCACTCCATGCCGGTGCCTTCGGCGAAATTGACCTGGCCGCATTGGTTGAACATCGGGTTGATCAGCCAGGGGTCGATGCCCAGGAGCTTGCCAAAGCGCTTGGACACCTCCTCATAGCTCTCGAAGTGGCGGCTCTTGCGGCGCACGCTCCAGCCGGCGTGCAGCGGCGGCAGCAGGAACTGCTCGTGCAGATCTTCCAGGATGCCGGGCGCACCCGCCGAGAGATCGTTATTCAGGAGGATGGTGCAGGGGTCGAAGTCCTTGAGCCCCAGTCGGTACTTGCTGCGCACCACCGGCTCGAGGGTGACGGATTCGCCGCCCGGCAGGTCGATGGTGGTGGGCTCGGTGATGTCGGGGCTGATGGACCCAATACGCACGTTCAGGCCCGCCATGTGGAAGATCCGCTGCAGCTGCACCAGATTGGCCAGGTAGAAGGTGTTGCGGGTGTGGTTCTCGGGGATCACCAGCAGGTTCTTGGCCTCGGGGCAGATCTTCTCGATGGCCGCCATGGCCGCCTGCACCGCCAGGGGCAACATTTCGGGCGTGAGGTTGTTCCAGCCGCCCGGAAAGAGGTTGGTGTCCACCGGGGCCAGCTTGAAGCCGGCGTTGCGGATGTCCACCGAGCTGTAGAACGGCGGGGTGTGCTCCATCCACTCCAGGCGGAACCAGCGTTCAATGGCGGGCATGGACTCGAGGATGCGTTGCTCGAGTTCGTCGATGGGGCCGGTCAGGGCCGTGATGAGATGGGGGACCATGCAGCCTTCAGGCGGGGGCGCCGACAGGGGGAGTACAAACCCGGATTGTAGGAGGGGACCGCACCACCGCCCGCTGACGACTCAGGACTCGGGCACCGGCGCCAGCTCGGGCCGCGCTAGAAGGTGGGCGCCGCAGGACGGCCCGTCATCAGCCCCGCACTTCGCCTTCGCCCAGCACCACCCATTTCAGGCAGGTCAGACCTTCGATGCCCACGGGGCCGCGGGCGTGGAATTTGTCGGTGCTGATGCCGATCTCGGCACCCAGGCCGTACTCGAATCCGTCTGCGAAGCGTGTACTCGCATTCACCATAACGCTTGCGGAATCAACCTCGCGCAGGAAACGCTGGGCGTGCATGTGGTCGCGGGTGAGGATGGCGTCGGTGTGGTGGCTGCCATAGCGGTTGATGTGGGCGATGGCTTCATCCAGACCCTCGACCACCTTCACGCTGATGATGGGCGCCAGGTATTCCTCGGACCAGTCCTGCTCGGTGGCGTCCACCACCTTCGCGCCCGCAACCGCCTGCAGCAGGGCCTTGGCCGCCGGGTCACAGCGCATCTCCACCCCCTTGGCCGCGAAGATGGCGCCGATCCGGGGGAGGAACTCGCCCGCGACCGCGCGCGCCACCAACAGGCCCTCGCTGGCGTTGCAGGGGCTGTATTTCTGGGTCTTGGCGTTGTCGGTGACCTTCACCGCCATGTCCAGGTCGCAGGGGTCATCGACATAGGTGTGGCAGTTGCCGTCCAGGTGCTTGATGACGGGCACCTTGGCCTCACGGCTGATGCGCTCAATCAGACCTTTGCCACCGCGCGGGATGACCACGTCGACGAACTCGGGCATGGCGATCAGGTGGCCCACCGCCTCGCGGTCGGTGGTGGGCACCAGTTGCACGGCCTCGGCCGGCAGGCCGGCATCGACCAGGGCCCGCTGCACCAGGCGGGCCAGGGCCTTGTTGGACTCGATGGCCTCGGAGCCGCCGCGCAGGATGCAGGCGTTGCCGCTCTTGATGGACAGACTGGCCGCCTCGATCGTGACGTTGGGCCGGCTCTCGAAAATCATGCCGAACACGCCCAGGGGCACACGCATCTGGCCGACGCGGATGCCACTGGGCTGCTGGCGCAGGCCCACGATGTCGCCAATGACATCGGGCATGGCGGCGAGTTGGTCACAGCCTTCGGCCACGGTCTCGATGACCTTGGGGGTCAGGCGCAGGCGGTCGACCATGGGCGCGGCCAGGCCAGCGGCGACGGCGCGGTCCAGGTCCTTGGCGTTGTCAGCGGCCAGAGCCTGCACGTTCTCGCGCAGCAGAGCGGCGAGCCGGCGCAGGGCCCGCGACTTGGTGGCGGCATCGGCGCGGGCCATGGCCGCACTGGCCTGCCGCGCCTGGCGGCCCAGGGCGTGCATCATTTCAGCGACGGAGCCGGCCTCGGTGGGCACGGCGGCATCTCGGGCATTCATGCCGGGATTTTCGCACGCGGGGCTGCGGCGGCCGGGGGCGCGGCGCAGGCCTGGCACAAGGCCATCGCCAGGCGGTGCAGGGCCTGCCAGCCCGAGGCCGGCCAATCGGGCGACTTCAGGCCCTTGACGATGCCGTCCACCACATGGGCCGACTGCAGCAGGTCGTCCAGGGCGCGGGCGCTCAATCGCGGCAGGACCCGCTCGAACAAGCGCTCCTTCTGGCCCCAGACCCGTTGCTCGCGCAGGGCCATGGGCAAGGGGCGACCGGCATCGAGCGCGTCGCGCACGCGTTTGAGCGCGCGGATGTCTTCGGCCATTGTGTAGTGCACCAGCACCTCGGCCACGCCCTCGGCTTGCAGGCCATCGAGCAT
This sequence comes from Comamonadaceae bacterium, assembly GCA_947463025.1. Classification (GTDB taxonomy): domain Bacteria; phylum Pseudomonadota; class Gammaproteobacteria; order Burkholderiales; family Burkholderiaceae_C; genus Ramlibacter. The sequence continues at coordinate 12,656 of CANHSE010000026.1, read as the reverse complement.
GCGCTGCACGCGCCCGGCCTGACCCGCCAGCACGGCATCAGACAGCTTGAACACGTCGTAGCGAGCCACATTGAGCACGGCCGCTTCGACCTGCTCGAATCCGAGCTCGCCCGACGGATGCAAGAGCGCGAGCTTTTGCAGCTCTTGGTGGGCGGCCAGCAGATTGCCCTCGACGCGGTCGGCGAAGAACTGCAAGGTCCGCTGCCCCTCATCGCCTGCGACCACGCGCTGGCCCTGGCGCGCCAGACGCGCGGCGATCCACTGGGGCAGCTGGGCGCGCTCGACCGGGTCCAGGCGCAGCGTCACACCAAAATTTTCCAGCGCGCCGAACCAGGCGCCCTGCATCGTCTGCCGGTCCAGCCGAGGCAGCAGGACCAGGGTGAGCGTGGTGTCGTTGCCCTGCGCCTGCTCGGCCACCTGCTGCAAGGCGGCACTGCCATCCTTGCCCGGCTTGCCGGTGGGAATGCGGATCTCGACGATCTGCTTATCGGCAAACAGGCTCATCGACCCGCCCGCCGCCAGCACCGCGCCCCAGTCGAAGTGGGCGCCGGCCACGGTGTGCACACTGCGTTCGGTGTAGCCCTGCTGGCGCGCGACGGCCCGGATCGCGTCGGCCGCCTCCTGCAGCAGCAGCGGCTCGTCGCCGTGCAAGGTATAGAGCGCGCGCAGGCCTTTCTGGAGGTGGGCCTCGAGCTGGGCGGGCGCGAGCTGCATGAAATCAGCGCACCGAAGTTCAGCGCACCTGGACCACGGCCAGGCGACGCATCAGCTGCTGGACCAGGTCGGCCTGCATGTCGCGAAACAACAAGGCCTCTTCGCCTTCCTTGGCCAGGGCCTGGGTTTCGGTGTAACTGATGTCGCGCTGCTGCGTGAGCTCGGTCTCGGGAATGAGCTCCACGCCCTGGGGCGTGAACAAGCGAAAACGCATCAGGATACGCAGCTGCAGCTCACGCACCTGCCCGGCCGCACTGCGGCCCACCACCACGCGCTGACGTTGCTCGCCCAGCAGCTCGAGAACGACCTCGGCTTGCTCACGCGGCATGCGCTCGTCCAGCACCCGCACACCCGCGCCTTCCAGAGACAGGCGCAGATCCTGGACCACCGGGCTGGTGCTGGTGGCCAGGTACAGGCTGCGGAATCGGAACGTGTAAGAGCCACGCAGGCGAAAGCCGCAGCCGGCCAGGGCGCCGAGCGAGGCGAGCGCGGCGAGACGGAGAAGAAGGTGGCGGCGTTGCATCACGGATCCCTGCGTTAAATCACCACGTTGACCAGACGCCCCGGCACCACGATCACCTTCTTGGCAGGCGCGCCGGCAGCGAACTGGATGAAGGCTTCGCTGGCCAAGGTCAGCGATTCGATCTGCTCGCGGCTGGCGCCCGCAGGCACGCGCACCGCGCCGCGCAACTTGCCATTGACCTGCAACATCAGTTCAATCTCGTCCTGCACCAGGGCGGCCTCGTCGACCTGCGGCCAGGGCGCGTCGAGCAGATCACCTTGCAAGGCGGCATACCCCAGGGCCTGCCACAAGCCGTGCGTGAGGTGAGGCGTGGCCGGATAGAGCACGCGCAGCAAGACGCCAAAGCCCTCAGCCAGCGCGGCGCCAGCGCCGGGCTCGGCCGTGGCCTTGAAGTCCTCCAGCGCATTGAGCATCTTCATCGCGCCCGAGACCACGGTGTTGTATTGCATGCGCGCGTAGTCGTAGTCGACCTGGCGCAGCACGGTGTGGATCTCCAGTCGCAGGGCCTTGACGGTCTTGCCAAAGTCGCCGGCCTGCGCCACCGCCTGACTGCGCGCGGCGACGGCCTCGGTGCCACCGAGCTTGACGCCGAAATTCCAGACACGGCGCAGGAATCGGTAGCTGCCTTCGAGCGCGGCGTCGTTCCACTCCAGGGTGGCCTCGGGCGGCGCGGTGAACATGGTGTACAGGCGCGCGGTGTCGGCGCCATATTTTTCGATCAGGGCCTGCGGGTCGACGCCGTTGTTCTTGGACTTGGACATGGTGGTCCAGCCCTCGTAGGTGACGGGCAAGCCGTCGGCCTTGGCCGTGGCGGACATCACCTTGCTGTGTTCATCGCGCACGATGTCCAGGTCGTGGGCCCAGAAGTACTGCTTGCCGGTGGTGGTGCGCGAGTAGGCCTCATTGAGCACCATGCCCTGCGTGAGCAGTTTGGTGAAGGGCTCGTCGACTTTCACCAGCCCCAGATCACGCATCACCTTGGTCCAAAAGCGCGCGTACAGCAGGTGCAAGATCGCGTGCTCGATGCCACCGATGTACTGGTCCATCGGCATCCAGTACTGCGTGCCCGCGCCCACCATGGCCTGGTCATTCGTCGGGTCGCAATAGCGCATGAAGTACCAGGAGCTGTCCACGAAGGTGTCCATGGTGTCGGTCTCGCGGCGCGCGGGCTGGCCGCAGATCGGGCAGCTGCAGGCGAGGAAATCTTCGCGCTTATTGAGCGGGTTGCCGCTGCCATCGGGCACGCAGTCTTGCGGCAGCACCACCGGCAGGTCCTTTTCCGGCACCGGCACTGCGCCGTGCTCGGGGCAGTGGATGATGGGAATCGGCGTGCCCCAGTAACGCTGGCGGCTCACGCCCCAGTCACGCAAGCGCCAGGTGGTTTTCTTCTCGCCGAGACCTTTTTGCGCCAGCGCGTTCGCGATCACGTTGACCGCTTCTTGATAGGCGTAGCCGCTGTAGATGTCGGAGTTGATGGTGACACCGCGCGTCTTGTCGGCGTACCAGTCCTGCCAGCGCTCGTAGTCGTATTCGTATTCCTCGCCGTCGATCTCGACCACTTGCACGATAGGCAAGTCGTATTTGAGGGCGAAAGCGAAGTCACGCTCGTCATGCCCGGGCACGCCCATGACCGCGCCGTCGCCATAGCCCATGAGGACGTAGTTGCCGACCCAGACATCGATGGCATCGCCCGTGATCGGGTGCCTGACTGCAAGACCGGTGGGCATGCCCTCTTTTTCGCGCAGGGCCAGTTCGGCTTCCGTGGTGCCGCCCTGCTTGCACGATTCGATGAAAGCAGCCAGCTTCGGGTTGCTCGCAGCGGCATGGGTCGCCAGCGGATGCTCGGGGGCCACCGCGCAGAAGGTGACGCCCATGAGGGTGTCGGCGCGGGTGGTGAAGACATACAAGCGGCCCTCGCCCATCAACTGGCCGTCGGCGCCACGAATGTCATGCGGAAAGGCAAAGCGCACGCCTTCGCTTTTGCCGATCCAGTTTTCCTGCATCAGCTTCACACGCTCGGGCCAGCCCGGCAGCTGGTGCTGCACATGATCGAGCAGCTCCTGTGCGTAGTCGGTGATCTTGAGGTAGTAGCCGGGGATCTCGCGCTTTTCCACCACCGCACCGGTGCGCCAGCCCTTGCCGTCGATCACCTGCTCGTTGGCGAGCACGGTCTGGTCCACCGGGTCCCAGTTGACGACCTGGGTCTTGCGGTAGGCGATGCCTTTTTCGAGCATCTTGAGGAACAGCCACTGGTTCCACTTGTAGTAACTCGGATCGCACGTCGCGACTTCACGCGACCAGTCGATGGCCAGCCCCATCGCCTGCATCTGCTTTTTCATGTAAGCGATGTTGTCGTACGTCCACTTCGCGGGCGGAACGCCGTTTTTCAAGGCGGCGTTTTCGGCGGGCAGGCCGAAGGCGTCCCAGCCCATGGGCATGAGGACGTTGTAGCCGTTCATGCGCAAGTAGCGCGTGAGCATGTCGTTGATGGTGTAGTTGCGCACATGCCCCATGTGCAGCTTGCCGCTGGGGTAAGGCAGCATGGAGCAGGCGTAGAACTTCTTTTTCCCCGCGTCCTCGACGACGCGATAGGCGTCGCGCGTCGTCCAGTACGACTGCGCGGCCTGTTCGACCTCGAGATGGTTGTACTTGTCTTGCATGATGGGCCAAATTGTAGGGCGCCCCCCATGCCCGCCGGGAGGGCTGCGGCACGCCCGCCGGCCGGTGTGGCCCCTCAGGGCGCCTTGGGGTCGGCGACGAAGCCGATGCGGGTGAGGCCCGCCTGTTGCGCGGCCCCCATGACCTCGACCACGCGGCCATAGGGCACGCTGCGGTCGGCCCGCAGATGGACCTCGGTTTCGGGGTTGGCGCGGGCCGCTGCCGCCAGGCGCTGTGACAACTCGGTCGGCGTCACCGGCTGGTCATTGAGAAACAGGCCGCCGCGCGCATCCAGGCTGACCGCCACCGAGCGGGCCGCGCCGGCCGGCTGCGCCGCGCCTGAGGCCGGCAGATCCAGACGGATTGCGCTGGCAAGCAGGGGCGCGGTGACGATGAGGATCACCACCAGCACCAGCATCACATCGACCAGGGGCGTGACGTTGATGTCGGCAAAGGGCCGCGAGGACGGCGGCGTGCGTTCGAGACGGCCAAAGCCCATGGCGCGTCCGCTTCAGTGCGTGACGTCCTGCGGGGCCATCAGCGCGCGCAGGTCGTGAGCGAAGCCTTCGAGGTCGGCCTCGATGCGGGCGATGCGCCGGCCCAGGACGTTGTAGCCCAGGACCGCAGGAATCGCGACCGCCAGGCCGGCCGCCGTCATGACCAGGGCCTCGCCCACTGGGCCGGCCACCTGCTCGATGCCAACCTGACCGCTGGCGCCGATGCCAGCCAGCGCGTGGTAGATGCCCCAGACCGTGCCAAGCAGGCCCACGAAGGGCGCGGTGGAGCCGACGGTGGCCAGCAGCACCTGACCGAATTGAAGGCGGTCGGTGGCCTGGTGCAGGGCCTCTCGCAGAGCGCGTGTGAGTTGCTGGGCGCGCTCGCCGGCGGCGGCCAACACACCCTCAGGGGCGGGGCGCGTGGCGTCCAGCAAGGGCAGGACCAGCGCCTCGCGGTCGAGGGCCGCCAGCAGATCGCGGGCGCTGTCGACGGAGCCGGCCTGCCAGAAGGCGGCGGTGCCGCGTGCCACATCGGCGGCAGCGCGGCGCAGCAACCAGGTCTTCCAGAGGATGACCACCCAGCTGCTCACGGACATCAAGAGCAGCAGCAGCGCCACGGCGCGGGTGACAGCATCCCCCTGTTGAAGCATCTCCATCATGGGTGCTGGCCCTCAGATACGCGATCAGGCCTGGCGCAGGCCCAGCACGTCGAACATGTCGAACAGGCCGGACTTCTTGTCGCCCAGGAATCGCACCGCCCGCAGGCTGCCCTGGGCGTAGGTGGCGCGGCTGGCGGACTTGTGCGTGATCTCGATGCGCTCGCCGGTGCCGGCAAAGAGCACGGTGTGATCGCCCACGATGTCGCCGCCGCGGATGGTGGAGAACCCGATGGTGGACGGATCGCGCTCGCCGGTGACGCCCTCGCGGGCATAGACCGCGCAGGACTTGAGGTCGCGGCCGATGGCCTCGGCGATGACCTCACCCATCTTGAGGGCGGTGCCCGAAGGCGCGTCAACCTTGTGGCGGTGATGGGCCTCGATGATCTCGATGTCGTAGCCGGTGGCCAGGGCCTGGGCCGCCATCTGCAGCAGCTTGAGGGTGACGTTGACGCCCACGCTCATATTGGGGGCCATGACGATGGCGATGTCGTGTGCAGCCTCGGCGATAGCCTGCTTTTGCGCGTCAGAGAAGCCGGTCGTGCCGATGATGAGGTTGACACCGCGCGCGCGGCAGGCGGCCAGATGGGCCATGGTGCCTTCCGGGCGGGTGAAGTCGATCAGAACCTGGGCCCCGGCCAGGCCCTGGGCCAGATCGGCGGTGACGGGCACGCCGCTGGCGTGACCGAGGAAGGCGCTGGCGTCGTTACCGATGGCGGGACTGCTGGCCACGTCGAGGGCGCCCGCCAAGACGCAGTCGGGGGCGGCGCGCAGGGCCTCGATCAGCATGTGGCCCATGCGGCCCGATGCGCCAGCAACGGCAACGCGGTGAGAAGGCGTGGAAGGAGACATGCGGTCAGCGCGCCGGCGCCTCCAGGGGCGGGTAGGCGGTGGTCGGCGGCACGGCGGCAGGCGCAGCGGCCGCGGGCCTGGCCGGCGCGGGGAAGCGCTCGAGCTGGGCGGGTGTGGCTTCTAGCGGCGGCGGCACCCGCTTGCCTTTGCGAGACGCCACATCGAGGGAGGCGACGAATTCGGCTTCGGTGGGCATGGTGTCGCCCTCAAAGCGCGCGAGGGTGTCGCCCTTGAAAAACACCGTCAGGCGGTAGGCCTGGGGCTCGACGCCCTGACGGCGCAAGGTGAAGACGTAATCCCAGCGGTCGGCATGGAAAACGCTGGCCAACAGAGGTGTGCCCAGGACGTCGCGCACCTGCTGGCGCGTGAGACCCGGCTGCAGATAGGCCACCTGCTCACGGGACACAAAATTGCCCTGGACCACCTGGATCTGAAACGGCTTGACGACGCCGGCGATGCGCTGGCTCGCACCATCGAAGCTGCTGCATCCGGCCAGCACGGCGCAGGCGGTCAGGCCCAGGGCGAGGCGGCGCAGGCAATGAACGGAGGCGGGCATCAGGTGACAGCGGCGTTTATGATCGATCGATTGTAGCGGCCGCCCCTGAGGCGGCGCCCCGGCTCCCCACCATGGCGAACATCGACGAACTCAAGAGCACAGGCCTGAAGGCCACCATGCCGCGGCTGAAGATCCTGGACGTGTTCCAGAAGGGCGCGCAGCGGCACATGACGGCCGAAGACGTGTTCCGGGTGCTGCTGGACGACCGCTCGGACATCGGGCTGGCCACGGTCTATCGGGTGCTGACGCAATTCGAGCAGGCCGGCATCCTGCTTCGCAGCCATTTCGAGAGCGGCAAGGCGGTCTACGAGCTCAACGAGGGCCAGCACCACGACCACCTGGTGTGCCTGGACTGCGGCCGGGTCGAGGAGTTTTACGACGCCGAGATCGAAAAGCGCCAGCACGATGTGGCGCGGATCAAGGGCTTTGACATCGCCGACCACGCCCTGAGCCTGTACGCGCACTGCACCAAGGGCGAGTGCCCCCACCGGCCACCTGGCCGGGGTTGAGGCGCTTTCGCCTCAGGAGCCCTCGTTCTCCATCGCGCGGCGGTGCCGCTCGACGAACTCCTGGTAGGTGTCCACCCCGCGCAGTTGCAAGATGGTGTTGCGCACCGCCGCTTCGACCAGCACGGCGATGTTGCGACCAGCGACCACCTGGATCACGGCCTTGCGGATCGGCACACCCAAGACATCCTGCGTGAGCGGCTCATAGGGCAGGCGCTCGTAATCGCGCTCGAGCGTTTCGCGACGTACCAGGTGCACGATCAGCTTCAGGCGCATCTTGCGACGCACGGCAGTCTCGCCAAAGATGGCGCGGATATCGAGCAGTCCGATGCCACGCACTTCCAGCAGGTTTTGCAGCAACTCGGGGCAGCGGCCCTCGATGGTGGTCTGGTTGATGCGATAGAGATCGACCGCGTCATCGGCCACCAAGCCGTTGCCGCGCGAGATCAGCTCCAGACCCAGTTCACTCTTGCCCAAGCCCGACTCGCCGGTGATCAGCACGCCCAGGCCCAGGATGTCCATGAACACACCGTGCATGGAAGTGCGCTCGGCAAAGTGCTTGGACAGGTAAGCGCGCAGCACGTCGATGACAAAAGCCGGCGACTCGCGGGTGGCGAACATGGGGATCTGAGCCCGCTCACACATGGCCACCAGGGCCTGGGGCGCAACCTGACCGTCGGCCAGCACCAGCACCGGGGGCTCCAGGGTGACGATGCGCGAGATACGCCGAGCGCAGTCTTCGGCGGTGGCGTTGGTCAGGTAAGCGATCTCGCGCTCACCCAGGATCTGCACCCGATACGGGTGGATGTAATTGAGGTAGCCCACCAAGTCGGCGCCCGAGCGCGCGGCGCGCACCGCGACTTCATCGAAGCGCCGCTCGGAGGCGCCCAGACCCGCCAGCCACTCCCACTTGAGCTGTGCGCGATGGTCCTCGAACAGGACGTCGGCGCTGATGACGGTGGGTTTCACAGGCGAGACGCCGGACCGCTCAGGCCGGTTGGGCAGACTGCCAGCCTGCGATCAGGGCGTGCAGATCTTGGGCGCTGGGGCTGGACTTCATGCGCTCACGCAGCGGTGCGTCACTGAGCAGCTCGGCGATCTCGGAGAGGATTTCCAGATGCTTTTGCGTGGCCGCCTCGGGCACGAGCAGAAAGATCAGCAAACCCACCGGCTGTTCGTCGGGTGCATCAAACCCGATGGGCTGAGCCAACTGGAACAGAGCGGCCATGGGGGCCTTCAGGCCCTTGATGCGGCCATGCGGAATGGCAACGCCGTGCCCCAGGCCGGTGGAGCCCAGACGCTCGCGGGCAAAGAGGCTGTCGGTGATGAGGGCCCGGGACAGACCGTGCAGGTTTTCGAAAAGCAGGCCGGCTTCTTCGAATGCGCGCTTCTTGCTCGTGGCATCAACGCTCACAAGCACCTGGGCGGCGGGCAGGATAGACGCGAGGCGGTTCATGGTTGGGGAGTGGATTATGCACCCCGACCCGGCCCGCCCACCGGCGGCCCTACATCAAGCGCTTGGGCGTTTCATGAGAATGATCTTGCAGCCGGGTCTTGTGGCGGCCCACCTGGCGATCGAGCTTGTCGACCAGATCGTCGAGGGCGGCATAGAGGTCGGCGTGCGAGCTCTCGGCGAACAGATCATTGCCCTTCACATGGATCAAGCATTCGGCTCGCTGACGTCGCTCTTTTTCCTTCTGCTTTTCGACCGTCAGGAGCACCCGAATGTCGACCACCTGATCAAAGTGGCGAGTGATTCGGTCCAGCTTGGTGGCGACGTAGTCGCGCAAAGCGGGGGTGACTTCCAAGTGATGGCCGCTGATCGTCAGGTTCATGAGTAGGTCTCCTGTGGGGCGCCGAGGGAAATCGACCGCCTCGCGGCGGTCGAAGGGAATCACACGTCGACTTCACTATGCGCCCCCCTCCGTTCAATTGCAACGAGTTTCCGTAAAGGAGGTCCTAAGGCCTAATGAGGGCCCTGGGGGATTCATTCGGGACGGGCTTTGGGGGGAAGGGGCGGATCGCCAGAGAGCGCGCGTTGCGGCGGTCGGCTCAAGAAAGGCCAGGTGCGCGCGCCGCGACGGCGACGCACGGGCGCAGTGTCCGCAACAGGGCCCGGTACCGGCGACCGCCACGACGCGGAGAGGGGGCGGGCCTGGGTCGCAAGGTGGATCATGGGCAGAGCTCCTCGGGTGCAAGCACTCTAGGTAACCGGCCTCCTCCCCCGCGTCGGACAGCCCGGGTCGAGGCTGTAGGCCGTTGCCCTACTATTGCCCAAGACTCCCCCGACCCCGTGTGCACCCCGCCATGCCGACCGACAGCCCCACACCGATGTCGCACCACGACACCCGACACACCGTCTCGCTGGTGCTGATGGGAGGCGGTGCTCGCACGGCCTATCAGGTGGGCGCCCTGCGGGGCATCGCCAGCTTGCTGCGCTTGCAGCGACCCGGTGGGCAGGCGCCCTTTCCCTTCCAGGTGCTGGTGGGCACCTCGGCTGGCGCACTCAATGCCGCCTTCCTGGCCAGCAAGGCCACCGCCGGCATGGACGCGATCGACCACCTGGCCGACTTCTGGGCCGGGCTGCGCAGCGAGGCGGTGTTCCGGCTGGAGCTGCCCCTGTGGGTGCGCGTCTCGCGGCTGGCAGCGGCGATGCGCCTGTGGGTGCAGGCGCGGCGTCATGGCGCGCTGCTAGACACCATGCCTCTGGTCAGTACCCTGCACCGCCAGATTTCGCTGGAGGGCATCGAGCGCTCCTTGCAACAGGGCGCGATCGACGCGGTGGCGGTGACCGCCTCGAGCTACACCACGGGGGTGCACTGGACCTTTTGCCATATGGCCGACGACGCGCGTCGCCCGACCTGGAACCGGGCCGGCCGGCGCGCCGAATTTCAGCCCCTGACCATCGAGCACCTGATGGCGTCCAGCGCCCTGCCCTTTCTGTTCCCCGCCACCCCGCTGTGGGTGGACGGGCGGCGCGAGTACTTCGGCGACGGCTCGATGCGCCAGGTCTCGCCCCTGGCGCCGGCCGTGCATTTGGGCGCCAGTCGGGTGCTGGTGATTGGCGTGGGCCAACCCGAACGCGCGGGCCTGACGCAGGACGCAGTGGCCGGCGAGCCGCAAATGGGCGCCATCGCAGGCCACGCGCTGGCCAGCGTCTTTCACGACACGGTGCAAGCCGATGTGGAACACGCCCAGCGCGTGACCCACACGCTGCGTCAGGTGCCGCGCGAGGTGGGCGCGATGCTGCCGTACCGGCCCATCGACGTGCTGCTGATGCAACCGAGTCAGTCACTCGACGCACTGGCCCAGGCGCATCTGGACACGCTGTCCGTGCCGGTGCGGCGTGCACTGGGCGGACTGGGGGCGCTGCATTCGGGCGGTTCACTGGCGAGTTACCTGCTGTTTGAGCCGGCGTTTGTGCGCGCCCTCATGGCCTTGGGCGAACAAGACGCCTATGCGCGCAAAAGCGAACTGCTGTCGTTTTTCGAGAACAACGCGCCGGCGCAGGCCGGCTGATGCCGCAGGACTGTCATCTGAGCGCGGCATAATCGCCGCTGTCGAAACACCGGAGGCCCTTGCCTTGGAAACCTACCCGAGTCGGTAGCTTTCGACGCCCCGTGACCGCGGCGTTGAAAGCAGCCCTTGCCCCAACGCCCCACCCCCTTGTCACGGAGTGAGCCATGCTCAATATCTTCACGCTCGTCAACGGGCGCCTGTTCCAGGAAGAAATCGAGTCCCTCGAAGAACTCTCGAAGTTCCAGCCGATCTGGGTGGACCTCGAATCGCCCACGCTGGAAGAAAAGCGCTGGGTCAAGCAGTACTTCGGTCTGTCCATCCCCGAGGATGCAATGGACGAGGACATCGAGGAATCCGCCCGCTTCTATGAAGAAGACAACGGCGACCTGCATATCCGCAGCGACTTTCTGATCGCCGATGAAGACGCGCCGCGCACAGTGCGCGTGGCCTTCATCCTGAATTTGATGAACGACGCGCTCAAAAGCAAGGGCGTGCTGTTTTCCATCCACGACGAAGACGTGCCGGTGTTCCGGCTGCTGCGCCTGCGCGCGCGCCGCGCGCCGGGCCTGATCGAAGACGCCAAAGAGGTGCTGCTGAAACTGTTCGACGCCGACGCGGAGTATTCGGCCGACACGCTCGAAGGCATCTACGACGAACTCGAAAAAGTGAGCAAGCAGGTGCTGTCGGACGAAGTGACCGACACCCTGGCCGGCGAGGTGCTGGGCGCAATTGCCCGCCAGGAGGACTTGAACGGCCGCATCCGCCGCAATGTCATGGACACGCGCCGCGCGGTGAGCTTCATGATGCGAAGCCGTATGCTGTCGGCCGAGCAATTCGAGGAGGCGCGTCAGATCCTGCGCGACATCGAATCGCTGGACAACCACACCGCCTTCCTCTTTGACAAGATCAACTTCCTGATGGATGCGACCGTCGGTTTCATCAACATCAACCAGAACAAGATCATCAAGATCTTCTCGGTGGCCAGCGTGGCGCTGCTGCCGCCGACGCTGGTGGCCAGTCTCTACGGCATGAACTTCAAGTACATGCCCGAACTGGAGTGGGCCGGTGGCTATCCCTTCGCCCTGGCCCTTATGGTGGCCAGCGCGCTGGGGCCGATGTGGTACTTCAGGAAGCGGGGCTGGTTGCGGTAGCGCCCGCGCCGGCGTCCTCGGTCTTGCGCCCGAACCAGCTCACATAGAGCACCGGCAACACCACCAACGTGAGCAAGGTGGCGGTGACCAGCCCGCCGATCACCACGATGGCCAGCGGCCGCTGGGTCTCGGCACCGATGTCCTGCGACAGGGCCATGGGCAACAGCCCCAGGGCCGCCAACAAGGCCGTCATGAGCACCGTGCGCAGGCGCTGCATCGAGCCCTCGATCACGGCCTCTATCACGCCCATGCCCCGGGATTGCAACTGCTGGTAGCCCGAGAGCATCACCACGCCATTGAGCACCGCCTGGCCGGACAGCGCAATGAAGCCGATGGCGGCCGACACCGACAGCGGAATGCTGAACATCCACAGCGCGACGAAGCCCCCGATCAAGGCCAGGGGCACGTTGACCAGGATCAGGACGGCGAGCTTGAGCGACTGGAAGGCGTCGAACAGCAGCACGAAAATCAGGAGCAGCGAGATCGGCACCACCAAGGACAGGCGCTTCATCGCCCGCTCCTGGTTCTCGAACTCGCCCGACCACATGACCTCGTAACCCGCGGGCAGCTTGACCGCGGCGTTGACCCGCGACTTCATGTCTGCCACGACCGAGCCCATGTCGCGGTCCTTGATGAAGATGCCGATGGCCATGGTGCGACGCCCACTTTCACGCGCGATGTTCATCGCACCACTGACCTCGCGGATGTCGGCGACGCTGCCCAACTGCGCATAGCCACCATCCGGGGTAGGGATCAGGGTCTGAGGCAATGCGGCGAGCAAGCGGCGCTCGGGCGGCAGTCGCACCGCCACCGAGAACTTGCGCTCGCCCTCCCAGATCTGGGTCGCGGCCTTGCCGCCCAACGCCGCCTCGACGACATCCTGAATGTCCTGAACGTTCAGGCCCAGACGCGCCGCGCGCGCGCGGTCGATCTCGATGGCGACTTGGGGCAGGTCGCCAAAGCGGTTGATCTCGGAGCGGTACACACCTGAGACCTGCTTGATCTCGCGCTCGATCGCCTGGGT
>CANHSE010000025.1 GCA_947463025.1 Comamonadaceae bacterium | reverse complement strand
GCAGTGCCTTGAGTTCGTTTAAGTGCATGGCGTTGTGCTCGCGATGGCACCCCTTGCGGAGTTGGTGTCAGGTCTGGGGGAGGTTCTGGGCGAGGCGGAAGTGCCTCAAGAACCGGGGACTCGATCTGGTTGCTACGCAGGCAGCCAGTGGGTGACGCGGATTATACGGACGAAAAAGGGACCCATGGGGTCCCTTCGGGGTGAGGTGTTGCGCGCAAGCCCCAATGTGGGGTGGACGCCGCCCCAGCGCTTAGGCCAGTTGCTGGTCGATGAAGGCGGTGAGTTGGGCTTTGCTCATGGCGCCCACCTTGGTGGCGGCCAGCTCGCCGCCCTTGAACAACATCAGGGTGGGGATGCCGCGGATACCGAACTTGGCGGGGATGTCGCGGTTTTCATCGACGTTCATCTTGGCCACTTGCAGCTTGCCCTGGTAGGCGGCGGAGACTTCGTCCAGGATCGGGGCAATCATCTTGCAGGGACCGCACCACTCGGCCCAGTAATCGACCAGCACCGGCTTGTCCGATTTGAGGACGTCGTTTTCAAAGGAGCTGTCGGAGATGTGCTTGATCAGGTCGCTGGCCATGATGGAGGTTCCTCGGGAGGGTCGTGGGGTGAGCCCACGGGCAGGTAAAGTGCAGGGATTGTGACAGAAACACGCCTTTTTCACCGGCCTTCGCCCGATCGGGAATGGTGATGGGCGCGATAGCGAAGACCGAGGACGATCCCCTGGACGCTCTGGTGCAGCGCCTGACCGATCTGCTGGCATCGCGCGGCGCGCACGCCGCACGCACCGTCGTCCTCTTGCCCTACGCGCAACTGATGCCGCTGGCCCGCCGTGCCTGGGCCCGGCTTGCGCCCGATGGCTACACGCCGCGCTTTGAGACCACCCTGAACTGGGCCGCCCGGGGCGGCTTCGCGCCCGGCCCCGAGGACCTGAGCTTTGACCGCGGCTTGGACCTGCTCACCGCACGTCTGTGGCTCGAGCGCGCTGGCCTGACGCGCCAGGCCTTGACGCTGGCGCCCCAGGTGGTCGATGACGCCTGGCAGCTCGCCGCCGTCGCGGCCGCCGTGCCCCCTGCGCGCCGGGGCGATTGGGCCGCGCGTGCCCGCTCGGTCGTCGGCCTGGGCTTAGACGATCCGGCCATGGCCTTCGAGGCGGCGCTCGCTCGCATCGCCGTCGAGTGGGCCGCGGCCTCGGCCTATGCGACGGATTCGCTGTTCGCCCCTGAGGCCTTGGACACCCTCGAGTTGCTGGTGGTGGTGCAGGGCCTGCAGCCCGAGCCCGTGACGCAGACGCTGGTACAGGCCCTGGGCGAGCGGGCGGTGTGCTGGCCGCTGGACGATCCGGCCCCGTGGGGTCAGATCGCCTTGCATGCGTGCGCGGATCCGGCGCACGAGGCCGAGTGCGCCGCCGCCTGTGTGATGCGACACCTCGAGGCGGGGCGCACGCCGGTCGCTTTGGCGGCGGTGGACCGGGTGCTGACGCGACGTGTGCGGGCCATGCTGGCTGCGCGCGGCGTGGGGCTGGTCGATGAGACCGGCTGGAAGTTATCGACGACCCGTGCCGCCGCCCATGTGATGGGTTTGCTGCGCGCTTGTGCCTGGGACGCGAGCAGCGACGCGGTGATCGATTGGCTCAAAAACAGTTCTGCGCTGGCGGCCTCTCAGGTGCTGTCACTGGAGGGGCGTGTGCGGCGCGCGGGCTTGCGTGATTGGGCCTCGGTGAAGGCCGAGCGTTTGCTGCGGCATGCGAACGAGGTGCTCGGGCCCTGGGCCGATTTGATTGAACAAGCCAATACCTGGCGGGCACGCCTGCGCCAGACGCGGGCCTTGTCGCAATGGCAGGAGGCCGTGCGCGAGCTGCTGCAAGCGGGCGGGCAGTGGGAGCCGCTGCAGGCGGATGCGGCAGGCGCGCAGCTGGTGGCGGCCCTGGGTCTGGACGTGGCGGGTCAGGCGCTGTGGTCGCAGTGGCCGCAATCGGCGCGGCGCTTGTCGCTGGCCGACTTCACCAGCTGGTCCGACGAGGCACTGGAGGCCGTGAGTTTTGTGCCGCAGGCCAGCGCCTCGGCGCAGGTGGTGGTGCTGCCGTTTAACCAGTTGCTGGGGCGGCGCTTCGCCGCGCTGGTGATGCCCGGTTGCGACGAAGTGCGCCTGGCCCCTTCGCCCGAGCCGCCCGGCCCCTGGACCCCGAGCCAGCGCGAGGTGCTGGGCCTGCCTGCGCGCGAGCAGTTGGAGCAGGTGTTGCGCGCCGGTTGGCGCCAGGCCTTGCAGACCGCGCAGGTCGATGTGCTGTGGCGAGTCAGCGATGAAGCAGGCGAGCCGGTGCTGGCCAGTCCGTTGGTGCAGCAGCTGGCCCATGCGGGCGATGCGCGCGAGGCGCCCGATGCCCGCGCGGTGCGCGAGCTGGCCGACCAACCCGTGGCGCGACCCCAGGCACGGGCCGCGGTTTTGCCGGTGGATCGGCTCTCGGCCAGCGCCTACGAGGACCTGCGCAAATGCCCGTATCGGTTTTTTGCCTTGCGGCAGCTGGGGCTGCAGGAGGCCTCCGAGATCGACCAGGATCTGGACAAACGCGATTTTGGCAACTGGGTGCATGAGGTCCTGCGACGCTTTCATGAGGCGCTACGCGATGACGCTGCCCTGGATCGACCGCAGCTGCTCGATCGCATGGCGCTGGCCGTCACGCGTGACCTGGGGCTGCCCGCCGACGAGTTCCTGCCTTTCGAGGCGGCGTGGCCTCAGGTGCGCGAGGGCTACCTGGCCGAACTCAGTGCCTTCGAGGCCCGCGAGGGCATGCGCTTTGAATCGGCCGAGACCGACCACGAGGTGACGCTGGAAACCGTGCGTCTGTTCGGACGCATCGATCGCATCGACCGACTGCCCGATGGCCGTCGCATGGTGATGGACTACAAGACCGAGGCCCACGCCAACTTGAAGTCGCGGGTGAAGCTGCCGATGGAGGACACGCAGCTGGCTTTTTATGCGGCGCTGCTCCAGGACGACAGCCCGCGCGCCGCCTATGTGCATGTGGGTGAGCGGGGCGAGACGCATTGGGTCGAGCAGTCCGAGGTGCTGGCGGCGCGTGATGCGCTGGTGCAGGGCGTGCAGGACGATATGCGGCGCATCGGCGAGGGCGCGCACCTGCAGGCTCTGGGCGAAGGCCAGGCCTGCGAGTACTGCGCGGCGCGTGGCCTGTGCCGCAAGGATTTCTGGGCGGCATGAGCGCGATGACCGACTACGCCTACGAATTGAACAGGGATCGCGTGAGCCGCGATGGCTTTTATGCCGTGGCCTGCGACCCGCGGCGCAGCGTGGCGGTTCAGGCTTGTGCGGGCGCGGGCAAGACCTGGATGCTGGTCTCGCGTATCTTGCGAGCCCTGCTCGACGGGGCGCAGCCGCATGAGATTCTGGCCATCACCTTCACCAAGAAGGCGGCGGGCGAGATGCGCGAGCGCTTGCACCAGTGGCTGCAGGCGTTTGCCCGCGCCGACGATGCGACCTTGCTGCGCGAGCTCGTGATGCGCGGCGTGGCGCCCGACGCCGCTGCAGCCTACGTGCAGCCTTTGCGCGAGCTCTATGCGCGCCTCTTGGCCACGGGGCGACCCGTGCAGATACGCACCTTTCACAGCTGGTTCGCGGCGCTGCTGCGGACCGCGCCGCTGCTGACGCTCGAGCGCCTGGGCCTGCCCGCACGGCACGAGCTCTTGGAAAACGACAAGGACGCTATCGCCCAGGTGTGGCGGCGCTTTCACGACGCCGTGCTGCGCGATGCACAGGGGCGCGCTGACTATGAAGCCTGTATCGCTGCCCATGGCCGCAGCCAAACCCAAAAGGCGCTGCATGCAGCCCTGGACAAGCGCGTCGAATTTGCGCTGGCCGATCAGGCGGGGGTGGTGCAGGGCTCGGTGCAGACCTGGGCGCAGGCCTTCCCCGAGTTTGCGGGCGCCGCGAACCTGCACGACCTGATCCTGCAGCCGGCTGAGACACGCACCTGGCTCTTGGATGCGGCGCGTCTGCTCGGGCAGGCCAGTCAAGCGAGTTATTCGGCGCTGGGGTCACAGCTTGAACGCGCGGTGTCCGAGGGGCAGTGGGATGCGGCGGTCAGTGCGCTTTTGACCAAGGATGGATCGCCGCGCAAGTTCAGCGACAAGCTGGTGGGCTTGGCCGACATCCGCCGCGCGCAGGATCGGATGCAGCGTCTGGTCGCGGCGCGCGCCCAGGAGCAAGACTGGCACCACCACCAGCGCATGACGCGCCTGACCCGCATCCTGATCGCCGAGTTTGCGCAACTCAAACGCGATGAGGGCTGGGTGGATATGAACGACCTGGAGCAAGCCGCGCTGGTGATGCTGTCCGACCCGGTGCTTTCGGGCTGGGTGCAGCAGCGACTCGATGCGCGCGTGCGTCACTTGCTGGTCGACGAGTTCCAGGACACCAACCCCCTGCAATGGCAGGCGCTGCACGCCTGGCTCAGTGGCTACGCCGGCGCCGGCGGTGGCCAGGCTCCGAGCGTGTTCATCGTGGGCGATCCCAAGCAAAGCATTTATCGATTTCGCCGCGCGGAGCCGCAGGTGCTGCGCGCGGCTGAACGCTTTGTGGTCGAAGGCCTGGATGGCGCAGCGCTCAGTTGCGACCACACGCACCGCAATGCGCCGGCTATTCTCGAAGCGGTCAATGCGGTCATGCGCGAGGCGCAGGATGCCGGCCAGTACGAAGAGTTTCGCGGTCACACCACCGAGTCTCTGGCGGCCGGGTGCGTGCGGCAGTTGCCGCAGATCGGTCGGGAAGCGCGTGTGGCGGCTGAAGTGGCGGCCAATGACAACTGGCGTGACAGCCTGATGGAGCCGCGCGAGCTGCCCGAAGAACACCTGGTCACGTTGGAATCGCGCCAGGCCGCGCGCTGGATCGCGCGGCGTTTGGCCGATGGCCTGCCGCCCCAGCATGTGATGGTGATGGCGCGCCGCCGCAAGCGCCTGGTGGCCCTGGAAGACGAATTGCGCCTGCTGGGGGTGCCCGCGCAGCAGCCCGAAAAAACCGACTTGTGCGAAGCGCCCGAGGTGCAGGATCTGGTGGCCTTGCTCGACGCGTTGGTGTCACCGACGCACGATCTGTCGCTGGCGCGTGCGCTGCGCTCGCCGCTGTTCTCAATGCCGGACGACGCGCTGGTGGCGCTGGCGCGGGCCGTTCGGCTCGCCCGTAGTCTGGGGCAGGCACCGACCTGGTTCGAGCTGCTGCAGTCTCCAGAGGCCGACCTGCCGCCGCCTTTGCTGGAGGTCGGCGCGACGCTGGCCCGCTGGAAACAGGGGGTCGATCGCATGCCGCCGCACGATGCGCTGGATGCGATCTTTCATGAGGGCGACGTGCTGGCCCGCTATGCGCAGGCGGTGCCGCCGGCCCTGCGCGATTCGGTGCTGGCCAATTTGCGGGCGCTGCTCGGCGCGGCGCTGGAGGTGGGCGGTGGCCGCTACGCCACGCCCTATGCCTTCGTGCGCGCGATGCGCACAGGCGGCGTGCGTGCGCCCTCGGTGCGGCAGGCTGCGGCCGTGCAGTTGCTCACGGTGCACGGCGCCAAGGGGCTGGAGGCACCGGTGGTGCTGCTGCTGGATACCGACAGCGCTGCCACTCGCACCCAGACCATGGGCATGCTGGTGGATTGGCCGGGTGAAGCCGCGGCGCCGCGGCGGTTCGCTTTCCTGGCCAGTGAGAGCCGTCCACCGGCCTGTTGCAAGGACACGCTGGAAGCCGAGAAGCAGGCGCGTCAGCGCGAGGAGCTCAATGGCCTGTATGTGGCGATGACGCGCGCGCGTACCGAACTGGTCGTGTCCAGCGTGGCCCCCCATGTGCCGGCGCAAGGCAGCTGGTGGCGGCGGCTGCAGCCGCTGTGCCAGCCGATTGCAGACGACGAACTGACGACCACCGCAAAGGCTGCGCGCGCGGGTACCGACACCCTACGGCTGGAGGTGGTGCCGCAGGGGGCAGGACCGAGCGAGAGGCCGGTCACCGTGCAGGCCTCACCGGACGAGAGCGAGGCCAACACGCAATTCGGCCAGGCCCTGCATCGATTGCTGGAGTGCTGGCCGCGAGGTGAGACCGCGTGTCCGCCGGCCCTGCGTCAGCGGGTGGCGCGTGAGTTTCGCCTCACCGGGCAGGCCCTGGAGGACGCCGCTGCGATGGCGGATCGCATCTTGCGCGGCGAAGGCGCCTGGGCCTGGGACCCGGCGGCGGTGGATTGGGCGGAGAACGAAGTGGAGCTTCACCACGCGGGCCAGCTGCTGCGGCTGGACCGACTGGTGCGCCAGCGCGAGGGGGGTGTTTGGTGGGTGCTCGATTACAAGTCGGCCGCACAACCCGAGCGCGATCAGGCCTTGCTGGCGCAGATGCAGCGTTATCGTCGTGCGGTCGCAGCCGCCCACCCGGGCGCGTCGGTGAAGCTCGCCTTCCTCACCGGCCAGGGCCGATTGGTGGGGGTCGATTGAGCGCGGGGGGAGGGCCGATGCAGGCTGTCGTGGTGGGCGCTGGTCCGGCCGGTCTGATGGCCGCCGAGGTCTTGGCCTCGCACGGTGTCGTCGTCCATGTCTACGACGCCATGCCCTCGGCCGGCCGCAAATTCCTGCTGGCGGGGCGCGGGGGCTTGAACCTCACGCACGCCGAACCGCTCGATCGCTTCGTCACGCGCTTGCGTCCGAGTCAGCCGCGCTTGCAGGCGATGGTGCGCGCCTTTGCGCCCGATGCGATGCGCGCCTGGGCGCAGGACCTGGGCGTGCCGACCTTCGTGGGCAGCTCCGGCCGAGTGTTCCCGGTGGACATGAAGGCCGCCCCTTTGCTGCGCGCCTGGCTGCATCGCCTGCGTGCGGCCGGGGTGGTGTTTCACATGCGCCATCGCTGGCTCGGGTGGAGCGAGCAGGGCGCACTGCGCATGCAGGGGCCACAGGGCCGGGTCGATGTCACTGCGTCGGCGGTGGTGCTGGCGCTGGGGGGTGCGAGCTGGGCGCGCCTGGGGTCTGATGGTGCCTGGCAGCCGGTGTTGTGTGAGGCCGGGGTCGAGGTGGCGCCCCTGGTGCCGTCCAACTGCGGCTTTGATGTAGCAGGCGGCTGGACGCCGCACTTCGCTTCCCGCTTCGCCGGGCAGCCGTTCAAGTCGGTGGCCATCGAGCTCGATGGCATCGTGCGCAAGGGCGAGTTCGTTGCCACCGACACCGGCGTCGAGGGCAGTCTGGTCTATGCGGTGTCGGCCGACCTGCGTGAGCAGATCGCCGCGCACGGGCATGCCGTGTTCCACCTGGACCTGCTTCCCGATCGATCGCTGGAGCGCGTGCAGGCCGAGGTGGCGCACCCGCGCGGCGCGCGTTCGCTGTCCAGCCACCTGAAAAGCCGCCTGGGGCTCGATGGCATCAAGCTGGGCTTGCTGCACGAACTGCTGGCGCGTGAGGTGTTGCACGACGCGGCGCAACTGGCGCGTGCGATCAAGTCGCTGCCGGTGCGCTTGTCCGCGACGCGCCCGATTGACGAAGCGATCAGCAGCGCCGGCGGCGTGCGCGCCTCGGCACTGGACGACACGCTCATGCTCAAGGTACGACCCGGTGTGTGGTGCGCGGGGGAGATGCTCGATTGGGAGGCACCCACAGGCGGCTACCTGCTCACGGCTTGCATGGCCACAGGGCGCGCGGCGGGCGAGGGCGCCTGGCGTTTTCTGCAGGCGCGCTGATGCGGCCTCGTCCGCGCGGTTAGCCTCGAGATGTCCGTAGCAAGTGCGCGCTGTTTTGCAGCACCAGCGGCGCCAGCTCGGTGGCCAGTGCCGGATCGTTGGGGTTCCAGGGGGCCTGCAGGTCGTAGCGATCGAGTAGCAGCTTGCCGTTGAAAGGCTTGCCCTCGAGCAAGGTATCGACCGCTGTCTGCTGCGAGGGTTCGGCGAACACCAGCAGGCAGCGCACGGAATCGCAGGCGGACTTGAGCATGCTTTCGCCGCCAAAGAGGTCATCGATGCGGACCACCCGCGACACGCCGACCACGCCCTCGATGTCGCGTTGCAGCTGGCGCATGTCCTCGGCCGCCACGTCGTCAGAGACGAAGCTGATCACGGTCAGCGCGCCTTCATGCGCACGCTTGGCGTCGACGCGGCGAAACCCGGGCCGCGCGCGCGACCAGCTGTCGTCCAGGCTTTGGATCGTCTTGATCACGACGAACACCGCGCCCGCAAACGACATGCTCTCGGACAGGTCGATCAGATAATTCGTGTAGCTGGCCGACACCATGGTGACCGTGCCTAGGCCCGATTGCGCCAGCAGGAAGACCTTGGTCAAGTTGTTCGCCTTGAGCCTGCCTACCGCCATGGCAATCAGGATCCAGATCGCGGACAGGTTGATCAAGAGCGCAATCCAGGCCGGCATGACGCGCAACCAGGTTTTGTGCACGGCATCGTCGATCGCCGTGGCCAGGATCTCGTTGTCGTCTTCGACGGCGGTGACCGAGGTGGGCTTGGTGGGGCCGATACCCGGTGCCGACACGCCCATCACCACAAAGGCACCCTTGATCCCTTGCAGGCGCGCGTCGCTGGCATCGGCGGCCAGCAGATCGGCGAAGGAGATGCGCGTGTAGCGTCCCTTCTTGTTGCGCCAGTTCAGAGAGATCTGCGCGGGCAAGGCCTGGATGTCGATGCCGCCCACTTCCAGGGTGCGGCCGACCACCGAGGGCAGGGTGAAGCGGTCTTCGACCCAGATTAGCGGGTACTTGCGGACCACGCCATCGCTGTCGGTGCGCTGGTTGGTCACGCCCATGCGGTCTTGCATGGAGCCGAACATCGGCAGGATGGCTGCCACCGTCGCATCGGCGTTCGCCGGTTTGACCTGCGCGCCGGGAATGGCCGACGCCTTGAGCTGGCTGCGCGCGTCGTTCTCGGGGTTCAGGCGCACCAGGGGGAAGGCCATCGCGCGGTTCATTTGCGCGGTGACGTCCAGGGCGGCGTCGCTGTCGGGATTGCCCTTGTCAGGGTCGGAGGTGATGACATTGAGCAACACCGCCCGTGCACCCAGATCGGCGAGTTTTTGGGCGCCGTCAGCGAGCACGCTGCGGGGCCAGGGCCAACGGCCATGTTCGGGGGCCAGCAGGGCCAGCGAGCGCTCGTCAATGTCGACGATCACCACATCGCGCGAGGCGGCGGGACCCGAGAAGCGGTTTTTGAGGATGGTGTCGTGCGCGTTGGAGGGCGCATCGGGCGTGAAGCTGTCGGTGGCAAACAAGAACACCGCATAGAAGCTGGCCACCACGCCGACCACCAGCAAAACCTTGCCGCCCCAGACGCGTGAGAGACGAGCGGTCCAGGAGGTGCCCAGGTTCTTGACGTCGACGCCGCGCATGGCCAGCGCATAGAAAACGGGAATCTGGTGCTTGAACAGGGCCTTCAGGCCCTCGACCAGCGACTTGAGGAATCTGGGCATGAACGTGCGTGAGCGCCGAGCGCTTTAACGGGCGATGAACCGGGACATTAGCCTTTCAGTGTAGTCGTGTGATACAAATCAAATTGGCATTTGTTTTGGAATATCACCGATGAAGAAGTCCAAGGTTCGCTACTCTTATTTAAAGGCTATTGCTTCTAGGCCTTTGGTACTTTGTTTGGCCGCTTGCAGCGTTGTTTTCGCCCTGCCGGCCCATGCGCAATTTGACAGATTGCTGCAGCAAATGCAGAAGATGGTGCCGCCCCAACCGGGCGGTGCGGGTGGTGCTCCTGGGTTCCCTGGCGTCTCGATGCCTGCGCCGGGCGGACAGCGCGCCGGCCGCAACGATCAGGCCCAGGGCCTGAACATCTGCAACGTGCACATGGTGGCCACCACCTCGCGCCCGCCCGCCGAGGTCGAGCGCTTGCTGCTGTCGCAGTTCAAGGTGGCGGGCGAGCAGTTCTTCAACCAGGCCTCCGACGCCCTGAGCCAGCCCCGCAAGAGTGACGCCATCCCGAACCTGCAGATGTTCAGCGGTTCGATGGAGACCAAGCGGGGCAACGCCTTGTTCTCGACGTTCCTGGCCTGGCCAGAGCCCGAGGTGATGGCAGAAATCATTGCCGAGTTGCAAAACCGACAGGATCCCCAGATCGCTTCGGATGCCAAAGCCATCCTGACTCTGGTGCACTGGGCGGTGCCCAGCCTGAGCAAGGAGCCCAATGCGTGGATGAAGCTGGCGACTGAGATGCGCTCTGTCACGCACGTGGTCTCGGCTTGCTTGTGGGCCCGGCTGCATGCGACGGGCGAGGGCGGCGTGCCGGTCTCGCTGGGGGAGGCGGTGGGGGCCTATCAGCAGTGCGGCAGCATCGAGCAGGAGTACAAGACCCAGGAGCCGGTGGTGAAGACCCTGGATCCCGAGAACTACTATGTCGTCGGTTTGCTGCCCGAGACGCTCAAGATCATCCTCGACCGGCACCCGCGCGCCATCTCCCGGCTCGGCCCCTTCGCTGCGAACCTGAAGGCGACGGCAGACAGCATGGAAGTCAACCAGCGCGCCTACCGCCAGCAGTTTGTGACCACGCCCGTCGGCCGTACCGCGATCGCTGCGACCCAGTTGGTGGGCCGCGCCGAGCAGGTGGGCGCCAGGGCGATTTCCAATTCGCAGCAGATGTCGCGCACTTATGGTGATTTCCTGGCCAACCGGAAGCAGTCGGAGTCGGGTCAGGGCAATCGCGAGGGCGAGTTCATCCCCAGTCCCGCGATCCAGCAGCGCATGGCCGCGATGGCGACAGCCTACAAGAACGCGGGAGCGCCTGATGCGGCGGCGATGAACGAAGTGCGGCAGCTCCAGGGCGCCGCCGCCATAGGCCTGACTCGCGCGCGCAACGCGGTGGTGCAGGAAATGTTCTCCTCCATGTTCAGTGGCGGAGGTATGGCCAACGCGATGAAGTACACCCGTGTCTTCCAGGATCTGGATGCCGCCTCCGTGCGCTCTTGCCGCACTTACAACAGCTTCCAGCAGGCTGCGCGCGCCCTCAGCGTACCGACGCAGGAAGACGACAAGAGCTCCTCGTCAATGCTCGGTGACATGATTTCTGCCAAGTGAGCGGTACCATGCCTCAGCGCCGACACGTCGTCTCGCTCCTGGCGGGTGGCGCCGTGCTGTCGGCGCTGCCGCAAATGGCCCGCGCCGGCCGCGCCAAGCCGGGCACGCCGCCGGTTTGGCTTGGCGCCGGCCTGAACGCCAGCGCCTCGGCGGCCGCTTCGGGCCTGTTGTTCCCGGTGCTGTCGCAGGTGGCCCAGAGGAACGGACGCCGACTGACCGACCCACAGGCTCTGACCTGGATCACCCAGCGCGTAGCCGCCGGTATCCGTGAAGACAACCCGATGGGCGTGCGCTTTCTCACGGGCAGCCAGTCGCTGCAGCGCGATGAGACCACCAGCCTGTCGCTGGTCTACGACTTCGAGATGGTCAATGCCCTGCCCACCACGATGCAAGACGGCGCCACCTTTGCCCACGCCTACTACCTGGTGTGTGCGACGGGTGTGATCAGCATCCTCGACGGCAACGGGTTCTGGCGCATCCTGGGCGCCTTTCCTTTCTATTTGAAGCAGGCCCTGGACGGCGGCCTCATGGAACGCAATCGGGTCGAGGGCTGGTCAGTGGGCGCTGCCGCCCAGGTGGCTGAGACCTTCCACACCGGCGCGGGCCCCAGCATCCGCTCGATCTTCGTGAACCGCACCAAGCGATTTGCGAATTGGAAAGACGGCTACAACGAAAATTTCGTGCGTGTCTTGCCGGTGCAGATCGCGCCCGGAGCGGCCGATGCCTTGCGCCAGTTCAAGATCGATCGCCTGTTGACCCCCGAGTTGGTGGGCGTGATCGCCAGCTCCGAGTTGTGCAGCGGACTGGACATCGGGGTGCTGCCCTATGCGAATACCGATGCCCTCAATCGCTTCCAGTTTCAGGTGGCCGACTTCAACAACCTGCCGACCGCGCCGCCGCCCGCCGACATGATCGTCCTGCGTGTGCGCATCACAGTGGATCTGGTGCGCCGCGAGGTGCAGCCGGTGCAGCGCCAAGGCTTTGTCTATGTGCGCCGGGGCATTCGGTTGCTGGTCGAGTTCCTTGACTTGGACAACAAGACGATCGGTGCGCTGCGCACGGCCTCGGTCGATACCGACCGCCTGTTCTCGATCGACGACTCGACGCCTTCGCGCGACTTTCAATTCTTCGAATCGGCCTTGGAGAAGGCGATCTCGAATCTCTTTCACGGCATCCGCCGTCGCGACAAGGCCATGCTGGCCGCGGTGGGCGTCAACTTCGATGAGGTGAGGCCTCAAATCGAAGCCATCAACAAAGCAGCGGAGAACCTACGATGACTGCGAACTTTTCGACCCTGCGCCGCTGGTGCACCCTGGCCGCTCTGGCGCTGACGGGGCTGGCCGGCCACGGCGTGGCGCTGGCCCAGTCCGACTCCTACGAGCAAAACAAGTTCGTGCAGGCCACGGCGTCAGTCGATGTGCCCAGTGGCTTGTTCTCTGGCGGCATGAACCAGGCGGTGCGTGACCGCGCGCTGGCCGCGGCCAAGGCCGCTGCCCTGAACACGGCGCTCTCGCGCGTCACGGGCCCCAAGGCCGATGTCGTCAACAGCATGCGCAAGTCCTTCGAAGAGCGCGCGGATTCCATCATCACCGACGTGACGGTGACCGACGAGCGTCACCAGGAGGCCGATCGCAAGTACACGGTGCGTATCCGCGCCACGATCCAGTGGGGCCAGGTTGACTCCATCATCCGCACCGCGGGGGGCGCCGGTGGCGCCGGCGGCGCCGCACCGGGTGGCGTGACCCAGCCTCGCATGACGGCCGCGGCCGGTCAGCGCGTGTTGTTCCTGGCGCTGGCCCGTGAGGCCTCCAGCATCAAGCGCTTTGACGAGCGCCGCGTCGAGATCACCCGCAATTCCACCGGCACCACCGGCGAGAGCCGCAACGCCGAACAGACCGTGAATCCCACGCGTTCGGCTACCGTGGAGAGCACCGCCAGTGGCTCGATGGTGACCGCTGAGGCGCGCCGCGAGCGTGGCGGCTCGACCACCGCCAAGCGCGATGCGATCGAGTACGTGCCGGGCAACACCAGCGACCTGACCACCCGCATCGGCCAGACGCTGACCCAGAACACCATCCGCGCCACGCCCTATGGCCTGGCCGTCGCGCCCTGCAAGCTGCCCAATTCGGCGGGCTTTGGCGACAAGTTCGCGGAGTCGGCCGAGGGCAAGTTGCCCGACGAAATGCTGGGCGACATCATCTCCAAGCTGCAGCAATGCTCGGTCCAGATTCGCTACCTGATCATCGCGTCGGTGGACGTGGACGGCTACGGCAAGAACCCCGATGGTCGTGACCTGGCGTCCTCCATCGTGCGCGTGCAGATGTATGACGTGTCCGACCTGCTGCCTGAGCCGGTGGCGGTGGCCGATGGCCGTGCCCAGGGCACGGCGACCAGCCAGACCGACGCGATCCGCGCGGTGATGGCCCGATCGGCCGACGTCGCCTCCGACAAGATCGTCAACATCCTGCGCACCCAGTTGGGCCGCTGATGAACATGCCGCACATGCCCCAGGCTGCCGACTTCGCGCGCTTGCGCGCGCGGGTGATTGCGATCGCGACCGGCGCCAGCCTGGCCCTGGCCGCTTTGGCCCTGTTCGTGCCCGCAGGCGTGCAGGCCCAGGGCGTACGCACCGTGTCGGTCACCGCGACGGGCTCTGGCCTGAACGAGGCCGAAGCCACCCAGGCCGCAGTGATCAACGCGGTCTCGATGGTTTCTGGCGAGCGCATTTCCGCCAGCCAGACCATGAACCAGACGGTGCAACAGCGCACCGACTCCACGGGTCAGGCCTCCGAGCAGGTGACCACCGAGTTGCGTGAGCGGATCAACCGCCTGACCCGCGGCGTGGTCAAGTCCTGGCGCGTGGTGGGCACGCGCGCGCAGCCCGAGGGCACGGTGCAGGTCACGGTGTCGGCGCAGATCGCGGTCTACCAGGCCAGTGCTGCACTCAAACGCTTCAAGCTCGCGATCGTGCCCGGTCGCATGAACGCCGGTGCGCCGGCGCTACCTGGCAGCCCGCTGGACGCTTTGATCAGCGGCATGACGGAATCGCTGGTGGCCTCGCGCAAGTTCGCCATCCTGGATCGGCGTGAAAGCGCGGCGGCCGAGAGCGAGTTCCGCATCATCGAATCACGCCGTGTGCCCATCGAAGAACTGGTGCGCATGCAGGCCCGCGCGGCTGCGGATGCATTGGTGGTGGTCAACCCGCTGGTGGAAAGTGTCGCGGGCGATCCGCAGCGCCCCTTCCGCATGGTGGTCGAGGTCAGCGTCATTGACTACGCCTCGGGCCAGATCAAGGGCAGCTTCTCGCTGTCGCGGCGCGTGAACGCCGAGGGCGCGCGCAATGCCGCGATGCAGATGGGGCGCACCCTGGGCAATGACGTCCTGGAATATGCCTTCCCGCCTCTGGTGATCGGCGTCGAAGCCGACATGCTCACCATTGACGCGGGCGACTCCCGTTTCAAGGTGGGCGATGTGGTCAAGCTGTTTCGCTTTGGCGCGCCGCTGAAGGATCCGGCCACTGGCGAATCCCGCGGCTTCACCGAGATCCCCATGGGCGAGGCCAAGATCGTGCATGCCACGCCGATGATCTCGGTGGCCCAACTCGATCGCCCCGCGGCGGGCCCGCTGCAGTCTCCCAACGGCATCGTGGTGCGCCGCGCCGCCGACAAACCTATCGACCTGGGCCAGCTGGTGCGGCCCACCGTCATCGAATCTCCCGCCCCGAGCGCTGGCTCGCCTCCTTCATCCAACTCCCGAGGAAAGAACTCAAATGACTGGTAAACCTAACACCTGGATCAAGACGTCCCTGGTCGTTGCGACGGCCCTGCTGTCCGCAGCGGCTTCGGCCCAGATTGCCACCAGCGAAGGCGCCGCCTCCAGGGAGATGCGCGCCCCCCAGGTTGCAGGCGATGACCGCATCGAGGTGCGCTTTCCCAACGGCTGCCAGATTCGTTCGAGCATGACCCGCGGCTGCGACGTGATCCGCTGCAAGGCCGAAGAGGCGATCGGCATCCGGTCGGCGCGTGGCATTCAGACCGCCAAGTCGGTGGCCAACCTGCGCGCCAAGAAGGCCATGAGCGACTTCATGAGCGAGTACCTGACGGGCCGTGAGGCGGTCAATCAGACCACCGAGGAACTGAAAAAAGAGGGCGTGGCTTCCGAAGTCATGGCCACCACGCTGACCACGCTGACCACCCAGATCGCCAGCGAATCGCGGCGTCTGCTGGTGGGTGTTGCGATCGAGGAAGACGGTATCACCGAGTCGGCCGCTGCCGGCCAGTACGTGGCTTACGCCATCGCCAAGACTTCTTGCCGTCTGCAGGCCGCTGCTGGCCAGAACGCCGCAGGCATGGCCAATGCCGCGAACGCTGGCGGTGGTGGTGCACAAGGCGGTGCCGCCCCCACGCCTGCCAACAGCAACATCGCCCCGGCCGTGACGCAGAACCCGAACTCGCTGAACGTCTACCAGCGTCGCGGCGGCGGCCTGGACTGAGATGGGCGATCGGTTCGCTGGCGCCCGGTTGCTGCTGGCCCTGGGCCTCTTCGCGGCAACCAGCCCCGCGAGCCTGGCGGCCACCTGCAACGCTGCGACGCTGGAGCGCTTGGTCAATCCGATCGTCGTGACGAAAGCGGAGACCTATGAAGTGACGATGCGGCGCAGCCTCTCGTCGACCGACCGGGCCGATGCGCTGTTGCTCAAGGACGCCTTGCGCAAGGCGCTGGCCAAGGATCCTGCGCAGGTCATGGAGCTGCGAGGTGTCACCTACTCCCCGATCGTGAGCTGCGAGGGCTTTCGCATCGTCGGCCTGTCGGTGCGCAAGGACAATGTGAGCTTCGTTGCCGCGCCGCCGCCGGCCCCTGCGCCTGCGGCATCCCCTGCGCCAGCGGCGTCCCCGGCGGTCGTCACAGCCCCGGCACCTGCTGCAGCCGCGGCCTCTGCCATGCCCGTGGCGACCTCCACCCCTGCCAGTCCGTCCCAGGAGAGCGCCGAGCGTCAGCGAGAATTGCCCGCCAGAGAGCTCACGCCCCGTGATCTGACGCCCCGTGATCTGACACCCCGAGAGTTGACGCCGCGCGAACTGACGCCGCGCGAGCTGTCGCCGGTTCCAACGTCCAAGCCGCAATGAGAAATCCCATGCTAGCCAAGACTCTGCGCCAGGCCCTTTGGGGGGCCGTCGTGTTTTGTTTCAGCACCCTGGCCTCGGCCCAGACCTTCAATGAAGACACGCCGGTGCTCGCGGCGCCTGAGGCCGCCGCCAAGGTGGTCGGCAATGCGCGCGGTGGCTCGGCGGTCAAGGTCGTCAAGCGCCAGGGCTTCTGGCTTGAAGTCGAAGCCGGTGCCACCAAGGGCTGGGTGAAGATTTCCGCTGTCAAGCTGGCCACACCCACCGGACCGACTGCCATCGACACCGGGCGACTCGGTGGCAACAACATCGTCGCCACGTCGGCAGCCCGCGGCCTTTCGGCCAAGGACCTGCTCGATGGGCGCAGTGACGAGAAGGCCATCGAGCGCCTGAACGCGCTGCGCCCGGAGGCGCGGCAAATCACCCAGTTCGCGCAAGAAGGCGGGCTGGGCGAGGTCAAGCTGGCCATGTTCTTGAAGGCGCCTGCGGCCGCACCGGCGCCGGCTGCCACCCGCTCGGACGCTGCCCCCGCTGGCGGCACGGCCGATTCTGCGCCCCGTCCGCGTCGACAGCGAAAGGCCGGTGATGACGACATGTAATCGAACCCCTCGCGTGGGCGCCCTCGTGGCCGTCGCGATTGCTTTCGGTCTGGCCGGTTTGCCGGCCTATGCCCATAACGATGAAGAGGCGGTCGGTCGTGCCTCGGTGGCCCGCATCATGGGCGCGGCGCCGCTGCACCCATCGCAGGACATGCAACGCTATGTGAACCTGGTGGGAGGGCTGATCGCATCCAAGACCGACGCCAAGCAGAACTGGCGCTTTGGCGTGCTGGACACCGAATCGGTCAACGCCTTCGCCGCGCCGGGTGGTTTTGTTCTGATCACCTCAGGCCTGCTCAAACAACTGGGGTCCGAAGACGAACTGGCGGCTGTTCTGGCCCATGAGATCGCACACGTCACCCGCCAGCATCACTACCAGGCCATCTTGCGCCAGCGCAATGCAGAAGCTGCCATGAAGGGCCTGCAGGCCGATCTGGGTAAGGACGGTGCCGATTTCGCCGCCCTGAGCAAGGCCAGCGCCGTGCTCTATGCGCGTGGTTTGGACAAGAGCACCGAGTACGAGGCCGACTTGATCGGTGTGCAGCTCATGACCATCGCAGGCTACGACCCCTCGGCCCACCTGGCGGTGTTGGAGAAGCTCGACGGCATGTCGCATGGCGACCCGCGCATGGCCTTGCTCACCTCCACTCACCCCTCGGCCAAGGAGCGCATTGATTACCTGGTGCGTGCTGGCATCGAGCGCTTACCGATTCCCACCGCGAGCGCGCAGGCGCGTACCGCACGTTTTAACCGCTCGGTGCGAGCCGTCTTGGTCAAATGATGAAACGCCACTGGATCATCCTGCCGGTCATGGCGCTGGCCGTGGTCTCCTGCGGCAAGCCCAAGCCGCGCGAGGTGGCCGAGCTCCAGCTCGATGGCAAGGCCGTCGAACTCAAAGCGGATGCACTTGCGGCTGTTCGCGCCCAGTTTCGCGCGGTGTGCGAGTTTGCCGACGCTGTCTCCGAGCGTGCGCGTGAGCGCGCTCAGGCGGCAGGGGCCAGTTCGGTCACGCAGACGCTGTCCAAGGCCACCGCACCCGCGTCAGCGGCTGTCGCCAGCACCCTGGCGAACACGGGCTCGCGCCTGAAGATCAGCCGCTCGGAGCAGCAGTCGTCTGGCAATGAGGGCGCAGTCACCCGAACCCAGACCGTCCTCGCATGGGATGCGACGCTGCCCGACGAACTGCGCAAGCTCGGGCAGGCGACTGGAAAGTCGATCGACTCCCAAGCCGTCTCGGATTTGACTGCGCGCCTGGACGGTCTGCGCAGTGGCTGGAGCGCCGCCGCTTTCTACCACTCTGACACGGCGTCGCTGGATGCCCTCAAGTCGTTTGACCGCTACACCTACCAGCAGGTGAAGTTCACGCCGGCAAGCCTCGAATGCGTGCGTGAATCGTCTGAGCGGGATAAGCCCCGCCGCTAAGATCCGGGCCATGATCGACCTGTATTACTGGACCACGCCCAACGGCCACAAGATCACGATGTTCGTGGAGGAAGCGGGCCTGCGCTACACCCTCAAGCCCGTGAACATCCGCGAGGGCGAGCAATTCGCCCCGGACTTTCTGAAGATCGCTCCCAACAACCGCATCCCCGCTATCGTGGACCTCGCGCCTAACGACGGCGGCGAGCCGGTGTCGCTGTTCGAGTCGGGTGCCATCCTGATGTACCTGGCCGACAAGATCGGCCAGTTCATTCCGCAAGACCTGCGCGGTCGCCAGGCCTGCTCGCAGTGGTTGTTCTGGCAAATGGGCGGGCTGGGTCCGATGGCGGGTCAGAACCACCATTTCGTGCAGTACGCACCCGAAAAAATTCCCTACGCCATCGACCGCTACGTCAAGGAAACTTCGCGCCTGTATGGCGTGTTGAACAAGCAGCTGTCCGATGGCCGGGCCTTCATCTGCGGCGCCGACTACACCATTGCCGACATGGCCTGCTACCCGTGGATCGTGCCCCATGAGCGTCAGCGCCAGAACCTCCAGGACTTTCCCGCGCTGGCCGGGTGGTTTGCCCGCATCGCCGCGCGTCCCGCGACGCAACGCGCCTACGCGCTGGCGGCGAGCATCAGCCAGCAGCCCACGGTGGACGCGAAGTCCAGCGCCATCCTGTTCGGGCAGGACGCCAAGACGGTGCGCTGAGGGCGGCCTTCAGACCCCCGCGCGGGTCGAGCCATCCCAGTCGAGAGGTGGCGGTGAATCGCGCAAGGCGCGCAGGCGCTGCTCGTAGACCGTGTAGAGCGTGCGTTGCGAATGTTCACGCGCCAGCGGCGCGAGCAGATCTAAAGCCTGATCCCAGAGGCGAGCGCGGTATGCGGCCAGCACCGCGTGCCACTGCGCCAGCTCCGCGTGCTGGCCGGGGGTGATGTCCTGTGTCGGACCCAGGGGCTCGAAGATCGCTACCGGCTGCTCCTTGCCCTTGACCCGTACGCGATCTATCTCGCGGCAGGTCCAGCCGTCCAGGCGCTCGTACGTGGCCTCGCCCACGAGCACATCGACGCCATAGGCCTTGGTCAGGCCCTCCAGGCGCGAGCCGAGGTTGACCGCGTCGCCCATGACCGTGTAGGCGCGCCGCAGCTTCGAGCCCATGTCGCCCACGCGCATACGGCCGGTGTTGACGCCAATGCCCACACGCAGCGTCGGCCAGCCCCGTGCGCGGCAGGTGGCGTTGAGGCCTTCCAGGGCGCGTTGCATGTCGCAGGCGGCTTGCACAGCATCACGGGCGTGGTGCGGCGTGTTGACGGGCGCGCCCCAGAAGGCCATGACCGCGTCGCCGATGTATTTGTCCAGCGTCCCCTGGTGCTGGTGGCGGATCACCTCGCTCATGGTGGTGAGGTAGGCATTGATCAATTCAGCCAGGTCATGCGGGCTCAGGCGCTCGGCGATCGAGGTGAAGTCGCGCACGTCGGCAAAGAGCACCGTCAGCTCGCGCTCCTGCGGCGCCATGGTGAAGGATGCCGGATCCTGCGCCATGTGGTCGACCAGCTCCGGCGGCACGTAGTGCGCGAAGAGTGCGGCGATCTGGCGTTTGCCACGTGATTCGACCAAGAAGCCAAAGCTCATTTGGAACACGAAGAGGCTGGCCAGGCAAGCCAGGGGCGCTGCCAGCGGAAGCATCAGCTGCCACTGTGTGAGGAGGACGAGGTTCAGTCCCACGGCCGCCAGGCCCGTCAGCGCAAACACGGCCAAGGCCGGCGCGGGCCGCAGCCGGTCGCCAACCCAGAGCATCAGAAGGCCCAGCGCCAGCACCATGGCCACTTGCGTGCCCGGTGCGTAGGCGGGGGCGTGGGCGACGCGTCCATCGAGCATGCCGGTGATGAGGTTGGCATGGACCTCCACGCCCGGAAAGCTCGGTCCCACTGGCGTGGCGACCAGGTCGGCCAGCCCCGCGGCGGATGTGCCCACCAGCACGATGCGCCCCTTGAGTGCGTCGACGGCGACGCGTCGCTGCAGCACGTCGACCGCCGATACATAGTTGAAGCTGCGCGCCGTGGCGCGAAAGGGCACCAGCGCATTGAGCGCGCCGTCCACTGGCACGGTGATGGGGCCCGCACGCACGTGTTCGATGCGCAGGTCGGACTCGCCATAGCGCGCGGTGACGGCGTTTAGCACCGGCTCGCCAGCGATGGCCTGTAGCACGGCCAGCGAGAGCGCGGGGTAGTAGCGCCCGCCGTGTTCGATCAGCAGCGGCACGCGACGTGTGATGCCGTCTGCGTCACGAAGCGGGTTGAGGTGACCGGCCGCTGCAGCCTGGGACTGCAATGTCGGCAGTAGCCCGGCGTAGCCCGGGTAGGACTGAGCAGGTAAAGCCGTGAGACCCCAGTCCTGTGCTGACAGGCCCGGCGGCAGGCGGCTGTGCGCCGCGGGCTGGTCGTTGTGGAAGGCATAGCCCAGCACCACGGGGCCCTTGGTCATGGCCTGGGCCAGTTGCTGGTCGGGGGACACAGAGGGCCGTAGTCGCGCCAGGGCCTGCTCGAGGCCAGGCTGGGCCTTGAGGTGTTCGCGCGCGAGCCGCTCCAGCGCCTCAAGCTCCGGCGGCTCATCGCGCTCGGACAGGATGATGTCCAGAGCCACGAGCGAGGCGCCGTACGTGTCGAACAAGTCGGTGACCAGCTGTGCCAACCGGTCGCGGCGCCAGGGCCATCGACCTTCGCCGCCCTGGTCTTTCTCGCGCAGGCTTTTTTCGTCGATGTCGACGATGACGATGCGGGTGTCCACCGCGGTCGGCGCGGTGGCCTTCACGCGCGCGTCATAGAGCCAGGCTTCGAGGCGCGGCAGCAGGGGGAGCGTCAGCCAGCCCGCCGCATGGCCCGTGAAGAGGGCGATCAGGGCCGCCCCCACCAGCATCCGACAGGTCCGCTTGTTCATGCGGTGTCAGGCTTTAGCGGCCGACCTCGTCGACCCGCAGGTAGACGCGTGGGGGCTGGGCCGGCCGGCCGGTGGTGATGACGCTGTTACCCGAGTCGCTCCAGGGGCCCTGGCCGCTCACTTCTGTCCATTCGCCGAGTGTGACGCGCAGAGTGGTGGCGATGCGGGTGCCCTGGCTGTTCTGACCGCTACGGCCGGCCGACTGGGCCTGGGTCGCCAATTGCACGGTGGCGGTGTTGCCACTGACGGTGGCGACCACTTCCATCACAGTCTGCGAGGACGTGCCCTGTACGAGGGCCATCGAAGCGCGGGCGCCCTCGAGCACGCGCACCTGCTGCTCGGTGTTGCCCCCGCCCCCTGGACGCTGCGTGGAGACGACGTTGCCGCTGGCGGGCTCGCCAAAGCGCACAGAGACCTGCAGGTTGCGTGCGGTGGGTGCTGGCGCGCCGCTGGTCGTGGTGGTGTTCAGGAAAGGCGGGATGGTGGGCAGGGTCTGGGGCTGCGCGTTGGGCGTGAGCCCGATGAAGCCGGCTTGCCCGGTGTTCAGGATGATCACCGGGCCGCTGCCTCCGCTGAGCGACGTCGTACCCGCGTAGACGCGGTTGTAGGTGCCGGCAGGCGTGTTGAGTGCAGCGGCAGCTTGCGCGGTGACGAAGACCGCATCGAACTC
The DNA here is from genome assembly GCA_947463025.1 of Comamonadaceae bacterium. Taxonomy (GTDB): domain Bacteria; phylum Pseudomonadota; class Gammaproteobacteria; order Burkholderiales; family Burkholderiaceae_C; genus Ramlibacter. Next base: position 776 of record CANHSE010000025.1, on the reverse strand, counting down.
CGTGCCGCGGATCCCGATGGTGGCGTTGGGCGTGGTGAGCCGGTAGTCGGTGGTCGAGACCTTGCCGATGGAGCCGGTCAATTGGCGGATGCTCCCGCTGACCAGGTGCAGGCGTGCCTCGTCGTTGGCCGAGCCGTGCTTGCTCGAGCGGTATCTCTCGATCCTGAAGCGGGTGTCGGGCCGGATCCAGACCGCGGCCTCGTCGAGCATGCGCAGCTTCACATTGGCCTGACTCCCGGTGACGACGGTCTCGCCCTCATACAGCTGATCGCCGCGAATCGCGGGGCGCTCCAGGCCGTGATGTTGAAACACCCGCGCAGTGCCGACGACCACTTCGATGGTGCCAGCGGCGGCCAGGCATACGCCGTTGGCGAGCAGGAGGAACAGCGCCATCAGGAGGTGGCGCGTATGAGCTGGCCGGGGCTTCAAGGAAGTCATGGTCGATGCAAACACAAAAAGTTTGAACTATCCCGTCGTTGTCGGTTGATAAAAACGAATTCGCAACCATCACTCGAACAGAGGTCCTCCATGTTAATGCGGTGATTCACCTAAACGTATATGTTGGCATTATGAAGAAATCCGCAAACAAAAAAACTCAAAAAAGGATCAGCCAAAAAGAATACGCGACTTAGTACAAGACATGGAGTTTAGGTAGCATCAAACGGCCCATAGACAAAGCCGCATCGAGGATTACGCCATGGCTGGAAACAGGAAGAACGACAAGGCCAAAGCGCCTGTCTCGCCCACCGAGATTCCGCTCGGCGATCTGGACAAGG
>CANHSE010000024.1 GCA_947463025.1 Comamonadaceae bacterium | reverse complement strand
GGCGACATCCTGCAGGCGCACGCTGCGGCTGCCGCCGGCCAGCGGGATTTCGATCAGACCGATTTCGCGCGCGGTCTTGACGGTGGCCAGCGTGCGCACCGGCTGCTCGCTGCCGCCCAGGTCGGTGCGCCCGCCCGTGCTTTCCTGTTGCACCTGCCGCAGTTGGCGCGAGACTTCGGCTGCTGTGATGCCCAGGGCCTGCAGACGCTGCGGATCAAGTGCCACGCGGATCTCACGCGTGACCCCGCCGACGCGCGTGACCGCACCCACGCCCTTGACCGCGAGCAGTTTGCGCGAGACTTCGTTGTCGACGAACCAGGACAGGGCCTCGTCGTCCATCGCCGGGGCGCTGGCGCCCGCGCGCGTAACCGAACGCAGGGTGTAGGCCAGCACCGGTTGGCCGGCCAGATTGAGCTTGGTGATGGCGGGGTCACGCAAATCCGCCGGCAGGTCGGCGCGAATGCCGGCCACAGCCGAACGCACATCGTCCACGGCCTCTTGCACGGGCTTTTCCAGGCGAAATTCGGCGGTGATTGTGGCCGCACCGTCTTGCACCTTGGTCGTGATGTGCTTGAGGCCCTGCAGGCTGGCCAGGCTGTTTTCGATCTTGCGCGCGACGTCGGTTTCCATCTGCGCCGGCGAAGCGCCGGGCAGTGTGGCGCTGATGCTGACGGTGGGCAGGTCCAGATCGGGGAAGTTCTGCACCTTCATCGCCTTGAAGGACAGCAGCCCTGCAAAGGTCAGGAGCACAAACAGCATCACGGCCGGAATCGGATTGCGTATCGACCAGGCGGAGACGTTGATCATCGCGACGTGCTCCGGGGCTTAACGTGCGGGGGCGGTCGCGGGGACGATGCGCACCAGATCGCCCTCGTTGAGAAAGCTGCCGCCCGAGGCGACGATCCGCGTATCCGCCGGCAGGCCGGCGCTGATCTCGACGCGATCAGCCACCACGCGGCCGGTTTGCACCTTCACGGCGCTCACGCGGTTGTCGGGGTTCACGCGCATCACGTAGCTAAACCCTTCGCGCACCACCACCGCCGATTGCGGCACGGTCATGGCGGGGGCAGCACCTAATGTGAACTCGCCGCGCGCGAACATGCCGGGAAGCGCTGGCGCGGCGCTGCCCGCGACCGGCGTCACATCGACGTACACCAGGGCGGTGCGGGTTTGCGGATCCACCGTTGGACCCACCATGCGCACGCGCCCCTGCAGCTTCGCGCCGCTGGCCGTGGTGAGCGTGGCGGACGTGCCAGGGACAACGCGTGACAGCTCCGCGCTTGTGACTTCGGCGCGCCACTCCAGACGCCCTTGGCGGATCAGGCGAAAGAGCTCGGTGCCGCTGGCGACCACAGCGCCGACCGTGGCCTGACGTGCCGACACGATGCCGTCGTCCGGCGCGAGCACCTGGCTTTGTGCCAGACGCGCCTGCTGCACCTGAGACTGCGCTCGGGCGGCTTGCAGGCGAGCCTGCGCGGTTTTGTCGGCGGTGAGGTACTGGTTGATCTGCGAGGCCGACAGCGCGCCGCTGGCTTGCAGGTTGCGCGCGCGTTCCGCGTTGGCGGCGGCTTCGGCGGCCGCCGCTTCGGCTTCGGCCACCGTGGCACGGGCCTGCGCTGCTTCCGCGCTCAGCGTGTCGGTAGCGAAGACCGCCAGCACCTGACCCTTGCGCACACGCTCGCCCACGTTGACCCGCACCTCGGCCAGGCGCTGCCCGCCCGCTTCAGCGCCGATGCTGGCCTCTTGCCAGGCGGCGAGGTTGCCATTGGCGGCCAGGGCCTGGGCCAGGCGAGTGGTTTGCGGCGTGACCACCGCCACGCTCAGAGCAGGCTTGGGGGCGGTGGCGGGCTTGTCCTGGGCGGTGCTCAGACCGGCGGCCACGCACAGGGCCGTGACGCACAGCACGGCCAGGGTGCTGCGCAGGGTGTGGGGGCGGGCAGGCGTCGGGTACATGGTTCTGTGAGGTCTGTAGGGTCGCAAGGGGTCGCAAGGGGTCGCAAGGGTGCGCTCAGGGCGGCGTGCCCGTGGCGGTCTGCCCTTGCCAGCCACCGCCCGCGGCGCGGTAGAGGCTGATCCAGGCGTTGTGCAATTCGCGCTGCAGGCCGACCAAGGCGGTTTCGGCGGCCAGTTGCGAGCGCCGTGCGTCTTCGAGTTCGACCAGACTGGCCAGACCCGCGCGGTGGCGCGCCTGTGTGGCGGTGAAGGACGCGCGAAAACCGTCGGCCGCAGTGCGCGCATCGCCCACCCGGGCGCGCGCACTGTCGAGATTCACCAAGGCCTGTTCGACTTCGCTCACCGCCCGTCGCACCTGCGCGCGGTACAGGCTCACCGCCTCTTCGTAGCGGGCCTTTGCCGCTTCGGTGTCGGCGGCGCGTCGCCCGGCGTCCAGGACCGGCAGCGTCAAGGTCAGCGGTCCGATGGACCAGGTCCGCAGGTCCATGGTGGCGCCGCCCGTACGAACGGCGTTGGCGGTCACGCTGCCCGCCAGTGACAAGCGCGGGTAGCGGTCGGCCAGGGCCGCGCCCACTTCGGCGCTGGCTGCTGCGACGGCGAGTTCAGCCTGCCGCACGTCGGGCCGTTGCGCCAGCACCTGCGCGGGCACAGCGCTGACGGCGAACAGCGCCTCGCCTGACGGCGACTGCCAGGGCGTGGCCAGGCGCTGCATCAGCGAGGCTTCGTCGATGCCCGTGAGCGCGGACAGCACCTTGCCTTCCACTTCGCACTGCGCACGTTGCTGGCGCAGGCGCGCCGAGGCCTCGGCCGCACTGGCGCGCGCGAGGGCGGCGGTGGCCGGCGCAGTGAACCCGGCTTGGGCGCTCAGATCGGTCAGGCGGGCGGTCTCGGCGCGTGAGGCGGCGTCGTTTTCGGCGACGACGCGTTGCTGCGCGCAGGCGCGCAGGCCCAGGTAGGTGTTGGCTGCTTCGGCGGCCACGCTCACACGCGCCTCATGCCAGCCCGCTTGCGCGGCGGTCAGTCGCGCCTGGCTGGCCTGCACCGCGTCGCGCTGGGCGCCGAAGAGATCGATTTCCCAAGCGGCCTGCAGGCCGGCCTGGGCCCGACTGGACAGGGGCAGCGGGATCGGGGTGTTACCGCGCGAGGCGGCCAGCGAGGCATCGACGCGCGGCGCCAGGCCGGCTTCGGCCGCCACACGCGTGGCCTGCGCCTGCGCCACCCTCGCGCGTGCGCTGGCCAGGGTGGGGCTGACATCTTGGGCGGCGGCGATCAGTTCGCCCAGTAGCGGGTCGTTCCATTGCGCCCACCAACGCGCCAGGTCGGCCGACTGACCGCCATGCGGCAACGGCGCCTGCCATTGGGCGGGCACCGGCTCGCTCACGGCGGCGGGTGGCCGGGGCAGGGCGCAGGCGGCGAGCCACAGGGGCAGCGTGCACAGCGTGGCCCATCGACGGGGGTTCAAGCGGGCACGGTCCATGGAGGAGATGACGCAGCCTGTGGCGCGGGTTTTAGCCGAACACCGCGCGCCACAGGGCCAGTACGGCGTCGCGCTCGGCGGCCATCTGATCGCTGGGGACCTGGGTGGGGTGCTCGTTCAGGCGCGCGGCGTGCTGGGCGCGGCGCAGGTTGCGGTAGGCATCGGCGGCAGCGGCGCCCACGCCCGCGGGCAACAGTCCGCAGGCCTGCGCGCGTTGGAGCAGCGCGATGTTGCCGACATTGGGGGTCAGCTCGGGATGCGCGGCCGACTGCGACAGCACGAGAAATTGCACCGCAAATTCAGCATCGACCATCCCGCCGGGGCTGTGCTTGACATCGAAGTGGCCCGCCTCGACGGGATGGGCTGCTGACACCTTGGCGCGCATGGCAACGATCTCGGCGCTCAGGGCGGCGATGTCACGCGGCGCGCTGATCACTGCCTCGCGCACCGCGTCAAAGCGCTGGGCCAGCGCCGGCTCGCCCAGCACGAAGCGGGCGCGTGTCATGGCCTGATGCTCCCAGGTCCAGGCGGTGTTGCTGCCGCGGTTTTGCTGGTAGTTGGCGTAGGCGTCGAAGGAGGTGACCAGCAGACCCGAGCTGCCGTTGGGGCGCAGCGCGGTGTCGATCTCGAACAGATCGCCCTCGGCGGTCTTGGTGGTGAGCCAGTTGATCAACTTGCGCACGAAGGCGGCGTAGGTCTCGGCCGCGGCCTCGTGCGCGTCCTCGTAGACGAAGACGATGTCCAGATCACTGCCGTAGCCCAGCTCTTTGCCGCCGAGCTTGCCGTAGCCAATGATGCCGAATTGGGGCGCGTCGCGATGGCGCGATTTCAGACGCCGCCAGACCCACTGCGCGGTCACGCGCAGCACCGCGTCGGCCAGCGCGCTCAGGTCGTCGGCGACCTGTTCGACGGTCAGGCGCCCCTCGATGTCACGCGCCAGCGTGCGAAACACTTCGGCGTGGTGGGCGCGTCGCAGCAGGTTTAAAAGCGTCTCGTCGTCGTCTTCGCCGGTGCGGGCCAAAGCCTGGTAGCGCTGTTCGAGTTCACGCTCGAAGTCGGCAGCCTGGAAACGCTCGCGCAGCAGAGCATCACCGGCGAGCTCGTCGATCACCCCCGGGTGTTTCAGGAGATAGCGCGCGGGCCAGCGCGCGGCGCCGAGCACGCGCAGCAGCCTTTCGTGCACGCCGGGGCGTTCGAGCAGCAGGGCCAGGTAGCTTTCGCGGCGTAGCAGCGGCTCCATCCAGTCGGCCATGCGCAAGGCGGCGTCTTCGCTCACGCGGCCTTCCTGCAGCCATTGGGCGGTGCGCGCCACCAGCTTGATCAGGCGGGCCCGCGCGTCTTCACGCAAGGCTTGCACGCGCGGGTGGGTTTGCCAGCTCGCGACCCGTTCGCGCAGCTGCGGTGGCAGGCCATGCAGCACGCTGTCGAAGTCGGTGCCGGTGCCGTTGCGTGCCACCTTGGGGCCGGCGCAGCCCTTGCAGTTCTCGTCCTGCCCCAGCAGGGTGTCGAATTCCTGGGCGACTAGCTCTCGGTGCGCGTCCAGGGCGCACAGGAAGGCAGGGCAGTCGGCATAGCCCATGGTGCGGCTGATCCAGGCCAGGTCGCCGTCGGCGGAATCGCACCCCATGGGCAGCACGTGGGTCTGTTGGTCGTCCAGATACTGGATACGGTGCTCGACGCGCCGCAGAAAGACATAGGCCTCGGACAAGGCGTCGGCTGTGGCTTGCGGCATGAGGCCGGCGGCGGCCACGCGCTGCAAGGCGGCCTGCGTGGGCCGGGTGCGCAGCTCGGGAAACTGCCCGCCGCGCACCACCTGCAGCAGCTGGACGATGAACTCGATCTCGCGGATGCCGCCGCGCGAGAGCTTGACGTCATTGGCCCGTTCGGGTCGGCCGGCGCTGCGGCGCGAGGCGTGTTCGCGGATCTGCCGGTGCAGCACCCGCAGCGACTCGAAGACGCTGTAATCGAGGTAGCGGCGGAACACGAAGGGCAGCACGGTGCTGCGCAGGGCGCGCGCGCTGTGGTCTTCGATGGCCGCGCGTGGCGCGACGATGCGGCTTTTGAGCCAGGCAAAGCGCTCCCATTCACGCCCCTGCACCTGCAGGTATTCCTCGAGCGCGTCCTGCGAGACGACGGGTGGGCCGGAGTTGCCGTTGGGGCGCAGGGCCAGATCGACGCGGAACACGAAGCCGTGGTCGGTGGTCTCGCCAATCAGGCCGTAGATCAGGCGCACCGCCTTGGCGAAGTATTCGTGGTTGGAGATGCGCCCGCGCCCGCCTTGCACGCCGGCGGTCTCGCCTTCGTGGTCGTAGATGTAGATCAGGTCGATGTCGCTGGACACATTGAGCTCGCGCGCGCCGAGCTTGCCCATGCCCACCACCCACAGGCGGGCGCGCTGGCCGTCGGGCCCCTGGGGAGCGCCGTGCACGGCATCGAGCTGGGCGTCGGCCTCCTGGCAGGCCAGGTCCAATGTGAATTCGGCGAGTTCGGTAACGGCGCGGGTGATGGTGGAAAGCGGGGCCTGCTGGTCGCAATCGAGCACGATCAGGCGCTCCATCACCAGCTGTCGCAGGACGCGTAGCGCGGTGGGCAGGTCGTCGCCCCGGTCGCGCAGGGCTTGGAAGGTGGCGGCCATGCTGGCGCGCGTGGGGTCGCCCGCGGGCAGCAGCGACAGCTCGCCGGCATAGCGCCGGCGCAGGCGCTGGCCGAAACGGGAATGGGCTGCGTGGGCGGTGGGGGCGGCTGGGGCGGGATTTGCCGCTGTGCTGCCTGACGCACCGAGGGTCATAATTCCAGCCACGTCCTCGTTTCCATGAAAGATTCCTTGCCGCCCTCGCGCCCGCTTCGGGTGCTCAGCGCCGTCGCCAGCAGCCTGTGGTGGACCCTGGTGGTCTTCTGGCTGCTCCTGGCGCTCGCCTGGGGGGCGCTCCATGGCTGGATTCTGCCGCGAATAGACGAATGGCGTCCGGTGATGGAGCGCCAGGCCTCGCAGGTATTGGGGATACCGGTACACATCGGTTCCATCAGCGCCAGCAGCGATCGCATCATGCCCTCCTTCGAGCTGCGCGAGGTGGTGTTGCATGACGCCCAGGACCGCGAAGCGCTGCGTCTGTCGCGTGTGGTGCTGGCCTTGTCGCCGCGGTCGCTGTGGAACCTGGGTTTCGAGCAGCTCTATCTGGAAGGGCCGCAGCTGGATGTGCGCCGCTCGGTCGATGGGCGGCTGTGGGTGGCGGGTCTGGATGTGTCGCGCGGGGGCGGCGATGGGCGTGCCGCCGACTGGTTCTTCCGCCAGCGTGAGGCGGTGATCATGGGCGGCACCCTGCGCTGGACCGACGAGTTACGCGGCGCGCCGCCGCTGGTCCTGACCGACCTTCAGTTCGTGGTGCGCAATGGCGGCTTGCGGCATGCCATGCGCCTGGACGCGAGTCCGTCCGCCGATCTGGGTGAGCGCTTCAGTCTGCGCGGCGTGTTTCGTCAACCTTTGCTGTCGCAGCATCCAGGACGTTGGCAAGACTGGAAGGGCCAGCTCTATGCCGATTTCAGTGGTGTCGATCTGTCCCGCCTGCGTCAGTACGCGGACCTGGGGGTGCAGGTGCGCACCGGCCAGGGCCTGCTGCGCGCCTGGGTCGATGTGGACGGTGGGGAGGTCACCGGCGGCGCCGCGCAGGTGGCGCTGACGCAGGTCGATGCCCGGCTCGCTCCGGACCGCGCGCCCTTGCTGCTGACCTCGTTGTCGGGTCGCCTGGCGGGCAAGCGCCTGCCCCAGGGCTTTGAGGTCGAGACCCGCGAGTTGCAGTTCCAGACCGCCGACGGCCGTCGCTGGCCGGGCGGCAATGTGGCCCTGACCTGGCAGGGCGACCGCGGCAAGCAGCCCGCGCAGGGTCAGCTGCGCGCCGATCGGCTCGACCTCGATGCCTTGCGCCGCTTGGCGGGCCACCTGCCGCTGGACGCGGCCAGTCGCACGCTGCTGGAGGCCCATGCGCCCAAGGGCTTGGTCGACCAGTTGCAGGCCACTTGGGAGGGGGCGGTGGACGCGCCGCGCAAGTTCCAGGCGAAGGGGCGCTTGTCGGGGCTGGAGTTGCCGGTGCATGCGGCCAGTGGCCGCCCGGGTCTGCGCGGGGCCACGCTGGACTTTGATGTCAGCGAGGCGGGCGGCAAGGGACGTGTGCAGATCGACCGCGGGGGCCTGGAGATGCCGGGCGTATTCGAAGACCCGCGCGTCCCGATCGATCAACTCAGCGCCGACCTGCAATGGCAACGCACCCCAGACCGTACCAGCCTGAGTGTGTCGGCTCTGAAGCTGCGCAATCCCGACGTGCAATTGGAGGGGCAGGCGAGCTGGCACACGGGCGATGCGGCGCGCGGCCCTCTGCCGGGCGTGCTCGATTTGCAGCTGAATGTGGTCCGCGCCGATGGCGCACGGGTCTGGCGCTACCTGCCGCTGCGCGTATCCAAGGCCACCCGAGACTATGTGCGCGAGGCGGTGATCACAGGCAAGGCCAGTGAGGGCCGCATCCGGGTGCGCGGTGATCTGAACGACTTTCCCTTCACCCGTGCCGGCAGCGGCGAGTTCCGTATCAGCACCCGCGTCAGCGACGTGAGTTATGCCTACATCCCGCGCACCGTCGTACGCGGCACCGGCGCGTGGCGTGCGCTCACGGGTCTGTCGGGTGAGCTCGTGTTCGATCGCAACAGCATGCAGATCAACGGTGCCAAGGGCGGATTTGCGGGTGCGCCGGGCCTGCAGCTACAGGCCGATGCGGCGATCGCCGACCTGGCGGCCGCGGTGGTGACCGTCAACGGGCAGGTGCGCGGGCCGCTGGCCGAGTCCTTGGGCGTGTTCAATGCGAGCCCGGTCGCGGCCGGGCTGGGGCAACCCTTCGCGGGCACCAGTGCGACAGGCAATGCGGAGTTGCGTCTGCGCCTGGCGGTGCCGCTGGCCCAGTCCGATCGTTCGACGGTGCAGGGCAGCGTGCAGTTTGCCAACAACGACCTGCAGGTCACGCCCGATGTCCCGATGTTGTCGCGTCTGCGCGGCACGGTCTCGTTCACTGAAGGGGGCTTTACGCTGGCTGGCGTGCAGGCCCGGGCCCTGGGCGGTGACGTGCGGCTCGACGGCGGCACGCGGGCCACAGCCCCCAGTGCGTTCGAGCCGGCCTCCGTGATTCGTATCCAGGGCACAGCCACCGCCGAGGGCGTGCGTCAGGCCCGTGAGCTGGGTGCGGTGGCCCGCATGGCGCGCCAGGCTTCGGGTAGCGCGGCGTATGCGGCGACGCTCGGCATCCGGCCCGGCGGTGTCGATGTGCTGGTGACCAGCAACTTGCAGGGCATGGCGCTGTCCTTGCCGGTGCCCCTGACCAAGACGGTCGATGCGGCCTTGCCCTTGCGCTTTGAAATCTTGCGCCAGGCGGGCACCCCCCGCGCGCAAGACCGGCTCACGCTCGAGATGGGGCGCCTGGCCGCTGTCACGTATGTGCGCGATGTCTCCGGCCCCGAGCCGCGGGTGCTGCGCGGCGCGATCGCCGTGGGCCTGCAGGCCGGCGAGTCGGCGCCGATGCCCGAGCAGGGCGTCTACGCCAACATCAACTTTGCGCAGTTCAACCTCGACGCCTGGGAAAGCCTGCTGGCTGCGCCGCCAGCGCAGGGTGGCAGCGGCGGCGCGGCCATTCCGGCCTACGTGCAGGGCTACTTGCCCACCACCGCGGTCCTGCGCGCACGCGAATTCACCGTCGGTGGCCGCACTTTGCAAAACGTGCTGCTGGGCGGCTCGCGCGAGGGCCTGGTCTGGCGGGCCAACGTGGATGCGACGCAGCTCAATGGCTACCTCGAGTACCGCCAGCCCTGGGGCAGCAGCATGGGCCGCCTGCAGGCCCGACTGGCGCGGCTGTCCATCGCCGCTGCCGCCGCCAACGAGGTCGAAACCCTGCTGGACGAACAGCCGGCCAGCATTCCTGCCTTGGACATCGTGGTCGATGACTTTGAATTGCGTGGCAAGAAGCTCGGGCGTTTGGAAATCGACGCCGTGAACCGTGGCGGCAGCGAATGGCGCCTGAACAAGCTGGCCCTGGCCATGCCCGAGGCCAGCTTCAATGCCACCGGTAACTGGGCCCCTGTGAACGCGCAGCAGCCTGCGTCGCGCAGTGGCCGCTCGGCCGCCGAGCGGCGTCGCACCGTCATGAATTTCCGGCTGGACGTGGCGGATGCGGGCCAGCTGCTCACTCGTCTGGGCATGAGGGACGTGGTGCGCCGCGGACGCGGCAAGCTCGAGGGCCAGGTGGCCTGGATGGGGTCGCCGCTGGCCTTGGACTATCCCACCATGAGTGGCGCCTTCGCGGTCAATGTCGAAGCGGGCCAGTTTCTCAAGGCCGACCCGGGGCTGGCCAAGCTGCTCGGGGTGCTGAGCCTGCAGTCGCTGCCGCGCCGTCTGGCCTTGGATTTCCGTGACGTGTTCTCCGAGGGCTTCCCGTTTGATTTCGTACGCGGTGACGTCACCATCGCCCAGGGCATGGCCTCGACCAACAACCTGCAGATGAAGGGCGTCAATGCCGCGGTGCTGATGGATGGCAAGGCCGACATCGCCCGCGAGACCCAGGACATCAAGGTGGTGGTGGTGCCCGAGATCAATGCCGGCACCGCCTCGCTGGTGGCCAGCGTGATCAACCCGGCCATCGGCCTGGGCAGCTTTCTGGCGCAGTTGTTCCTGCGTGAGCCGCTGTCGCGTGCGGCGACCCAGGAGTTCCATATCGATGGCACCTGGACCGATCCGCGCGTGACCCGCATTGCGCGTCGCGGGCCCGAGGCCTCGCCTGCCCCGGGGCCGAACTGATGGCGCTGCGTGCTGCGGCGATCCAGATGGTGTCGGGCGCCAGCGTGGCGGCCAATCTGGAGGCCGCCCGCGGCTTGCTGACCCAGGCCGCGCGCGAGGGTGCGCAACTGGCCGTCCTGCCCGAGTATTTTTGCCTTCTGGGCCACCAGGACACGGACAAACTCGCTGTGCGCGAGGCCGACGGCAAGGGCGCGATCCAGGATTTCCTGGCCGATTGCGCGCGCGCGCTCGGTCTGTGGCTGGTAGGGGGGACTTTGCCTTTGCGCACGGAGGATCCGGGGCGCGTGCGCAACACGACCCTCGTGTACGCGCCCGATGGCCGCTGCGTCGCCCGTTACGACAAGATCCATCTGTTTCGCTTCGACAACGGGCGCGAGCAGTACGACGAGGCGCGGGTGATCTCACCCGGCCGTGAGCCCGTTGTGTTCGACCTGCCTGCACCGGATGGCCACCACTGGCGCGTCGGTCTGTCGGTCTGCTACGACCTGCGATTTCCCGAGCTTTATCGCCATCTGGCGGCGCAAGGTGCGCAATTGCTGCTGGTGCCCAGCGCATTCACCCACACCACCGGCCAGGCGCATTGGGAGCCGCTGCTGCGCGCACGCGCCATCGAGAACCTGGCCTATGTGCTCGCGCCTGCCCAAGGCGGTACACACGACAACGGTCGCCGCACCTGGGGCCATTCCCTGGCGGTAGACCCCTGGGGGCAGGTGCTGGCCTGCCAGGAGGCAGCCGGCCCCGGCGTGCTGATCACCGATCTGGATCCGCTGCGTGTCGCGGCCTGCCGCCAGCAGCTGCCCGCGCTCGACCACCGCGTGCTGTGACGTCTTTCCTCGCGCCGTCCGGCATGCCAGCAGCCGCTTCCGCATCCCCCGAGCCGGCTGACACCTCCCGGCGGGTGTTGTGGGCGGTGCTGGTGACGTTGGTGGGGGCCTTGCTGGCGACCCTGGTGTGGCTGGCCGGTCGGCAGGAAGCCTTGCATGTCCAGAGTGACCTCGATCGGGACACCTCCGCCGCCGCCGATGACATTCGCGCCGGTCTCGTACACCGCGCGCAAAGCTTGCAGGCCTTGAGTGCAGACGGCGGCCGGCGGGCAGCGTGGTCCGCCCAGGCGAGCCAGCTGCTGCGGGATCACCGCGAGTTGGTCAGGATCGAATGGCGTACAGAGGCGCTCGCGCCCGTCACCGGCCTGGACTCGCCCTACCGCTCGCCCGTGTTTGGCTGGTTGCCCCGCTCGGACACGCTGGCCGACGTGCAGCTGGCTTGCGCACAGGCCCGCCGTCAGAGCCAGCCGGCGTATTCGCAAAGCTATTACCTGCCTCAGTTGGACGGCATCGGCCTGGAGGTGATGGATCTGTGTGTGCCGCGTATCAGCGGCGGCACGGTCACCGGCTATGTGGTGGCGACCTACTCGCTGCGTGAGATTCTGGTCACCCTGGTCGGTCCGCAGCTCACGCGCAACCAAGAGGTGTCGTTCACCGAACCCGATGGCACCCGTCTGGCCTTGCACGGAACGGCGCAGCGCGGCCGCCGCACCTTCACCTCGCAGCAGCTGATGGACCTGGCGGGCAACACCCTGGTGCTGCGCATGAACAGCTGGCGTGGTGCGCCCGACCCGCTGCCCAACGTGCTGACCGCGCTGGTCACGGTCATGTCCATCGCGCTGGTGGCAGTGCTGGCCATGCTGAGCAAGGACACGCGCCGGCGTGTGCGGGTGGAACGCGACCTGGCGGAGGCGCTGGCGTTTCGCAAGGCCATGGAGAACTCGCTGGTCACTGGCTTGCGCGCCCGCGACCTGCAGGGACGCATCACCTACGTCAACTCCGCCTTCTGCGCCATGGTCGGGTTCACGGCCGAAGAACTGCTGGGCCAGTCGGGACCGGCGCCCTACTGGCCGCCCGAGCTGGCCGACGAGTACCAGACCCGGCAGGAGGTGCGCCTGGCCGGTCAGCACATGCCGCCGCGCGAGGGCTTCGAATCGGTCTTCATGCGCAAGGACGGCTCGCGCTTCCCCGTCCTCATCATCGAAGCCCCTCTGATCAACGCCGGCGGCGTCCAGACCGGTTGGATGAGTGCCTTCCTGGACATCAGCGAGCAGCGGCGCGTCGAGGAACTGTCGCGTGCTACCCAGGAGCGGCTGCAGGCCACGGCCCGTCTGGCCACGGTGGGCGAGATGGCGTCCTTGCTCAGTCACGAACTGAACCAGCCACTAGCGGCGATCTCCAGCTACGCCACGGGCTCGCTCAACCTCTTGCAAGGGGGTAATGCGCAGGGTCTGGAGGTGGCCTTGCAGCGCATCGGCCAGCAGGCCGAGCGCGCGGGCCGGGTGATCAAGAGCGTGCACGATTTTGTGCGGCGTCGCGACCAGACACGTGAGTCCGTGGCGCCCTTGCGCTTGATTGAAGCCGTGTTGCCCTTGGTCAACCTGCAGGCGCGTAAGCTGGGCATCACCGTCGTGACCCGCATCGCGCCCGGCCTGCCGCCGGTGCTGTGCGATCGCACCATGGTCGAACAGGTCGTGCTCAACCTCGCGCGCAATGCCATGCAGGCCATGGACGAGGCCCGTACGGCCCGTCCTTCGCTGACCGTGCAGGTGCGGCGCCTGCCGGCGACGGAGGTGGCAGGCCCGGGTTGGCTCGAGTTCTCGGTGGCCGATGTCGGGGCGGGTATTGCACCCGAGGTGCAGGAGCGACTGTTCACGCCCTTTTTCACCACCAAGCGTGAGGGCATGGGCCTGGGCTTGTCGCTGTGTCGCACGGTGGTGGAGCAGCACGGCGGCCAGCTGGTCTTCGAGCCCAACCCTCCGCAAGGTACGATCTTTCGCTTCACTCTGCCGCTGGCCGAGTCCCCAGCGACCCTTGCCGCCGCGGCGCCCGCCGAGCCCTTGCGAATCCCCTGACGCGCATGCAACCTCCCCAGAACGCCACGGTCTACATCGTCGATGACGACGCCGGCGTGCGCGAGGCGCTCGCCTGGCTACTGCGCTCGCGCCGCCTGGGCAGCGAGTGCTTTGACAGTGGCCAGGCCTTCGAGGCCCGGCTGCAGACCGGGTTCACGCCACAGCCGCCGTGCTGCCTGCTACTGGACGTGCGCATGCCTGGCCTGAGCGGTCTGGCCTTGTTCGAGATGCTGGTGGAGCGTGGCCTGGTGGATGTGATGCCCGTGATCTTCCTCACCGGCCATGCCGATGTCCCCACCGCCGTTGCCATGGTCAAGCGCGGTGCCTTCGACTTTTGCGAAAAGCCGTTTTCGGACAACGCCCTGGTCGATCGCATCGAGCAGGCGATCGCCCGCTCCGCCCAGGTGGGTCAGGCGCGGCGCGAGCAGCAGCAGCTGCAGGCACGACTGGCTGAACTCACCCAGCGCGAGCGCGACGTCATGGAGCGTATCGCCCGCGGTCTGCCCAACAAGCTGATCGCCGATGAGCTGGACATCAGCGTGCGGACCGTGGAGGTCCACCGCGCGCGCGTGTTCGACAAGATGGATGTGCGCTCGGCCGTCGAGCTGGCCAACGCGCTGCGTGGCGTCTGATCAGGCGCGACTCAGCACCCGCAGGTGCATCAGCCGGAACAGCCGATAGCCCAGCCGCGACAGCTCCAGGAAGAGCCGAAACGGCGCCACCGTAAGGTACTTGAGCTTGCTGCGCACCTTGATCTTGTCCAGGTCGTCCTGGATGTCGGTGCCAAAGCCGGCGTTTTGCTGGACGACCATCGGGTAGACGCCCAGGGTCTTGAAACCCAACAGCCACTCCAGATCGAAAGCGATGTCCCACGACAGCCGCATCGGCAAGAGTTTGTCCACCATCTGGCCGGCGGCGACGCGGTCGACGACATAGCCGCCAGCGCCCTTCTCGCGCGTGAGGCACACCGCCAGGTTCGTGCGCCCCAGGGGCCGCACCGGCCACCAGGTGCCCGAGTTCACGGTGCTCAGGCGCAGCAGGTTCCAGTGCCGGGTCTGGGCCAGTGCCTGTGTCAGCACGGGGCGGATGTCCGGGTCCAGGCGCACATCGTCTTCCAGAATCAGGGCGTACTGCGCGTCCGAGGCCAGGAAGGTACGCAGGCACTGGATGTGGCTCAGGTAGCACCCCAGCTCCTTGGGTGCCCAGTGGCGGCCATGCAAGTGCCTGTAGTGGCCTTCGGAAAAGTCCGGGTGCGGGCGTTCCAAGGTGGCGCCATCCACCGCGGCGATCCGGGTGTAGGACAGACCCACCGCCTGCAGCTCGCGCGCCATGTGCGCCATGCGGTCGGGTGCCCGGTCCAGGTTGATCACCAGGGTGATCAGGCCCGGGATGGGTGCCGGCGTCGGGGCCGCCGCGTCGTCAACCCTTTCGGTTGTGGGGCTCATCGCGCCCTCCTGATTCCGCATTGGGGCCCTGGGGCGGCGGGGGCGCTTCGGGCGCCGGCGGCTCACCCCCGGGCCGGCCCGAGAACATCGTCCACCAGACGATCAACACCAGCAGGGCCAGCGCCAGCAGAGCTTCGAGCAGAATCAGCAGCATGAAATGGTTTGTGAGTACGGTCGCACCGGTCATTGTAGGAATGCTGGCCGCATGCGGTAGCGCACCCCCGCGGCCGTCCGAGTCTTTGCCCGCGCCGCAGGACGCACCTGCGGCGTCCGCAGCGGCTGCGCTGCCCGAGGACGAGGCCCCCTTGCCGCCAGCGCTCACCATGGTCAAGAGCCGCTGGGTGCCGGTGCGTTGGCGTGAGCTGCCCGGCTTCACCGACGACGCCTTGCACGAAGCCTGGAACGCGTGGATCCGCAGTTGCGAGCGGCCCGCCGCGCCCTGGGCGGCTCTGTGCCCGCAGGTGCGTCGGCTGTCAATTGCCTCGCCGCAGGAACAACGCGCTTGGCTGATGCAGGTGCTGCAGCCGTATCGGGTCGAGCCCTTGCAAGCCGGCGATCCGGGTTTGCTCACGGCCTATTACGAACCGGTGCTCGAGGCCTCGCGACAAGCCAGCGCGCAGCACCGCGTGCCTTTGTACCGTCCGCCTGCCGGGCTGGGCCAGCGCAAGCCCTGGTACAGCCGCCAGGAGATCGACACCCTGCCCGAGGCCCGCGCCGCGCTGCGCGGGCGCGAAATTGTGTGGCTGGCCGACCCGATTGATGCCCTCGTGCTGCAGATCCAGGGCTCGGGGCGCGTACGCATCACCGAGCCGGACGGACGCCAGACCCTGGCGCGACTGGCCTTTGCGGGCACCAATGACCATCCCTATCGCAGTGTGGGCGGCTGGCTGCTGCAACAGGGGGCGGTGCGTGATGCGTCCTGGCCGGGCATCAAGGCCTGGGTGCGGGCCAATCCGCAGCGCGTCAACGAGATGCTCTGGGCCAATCCACGCACCGTGTTCTTCCGCGAAGAGCCTCTGAGTGATCTCGATGTCGCCTTCGGCCCGCGTGGCGCGCAGGGTGTGCCGCTGACGCCAGGTCGCTCCATCGCGGTGGACAAGGACAGCATTCCGTACGGCACCCCAGTGTGGCTCGCGTCGTCCGGGCCGCAGGTGAGTTTGCAGCGGCTGGTGGTGGCGCAGGACACGGGCAGCGCGATCGTGGGGGCGGTGCGGGCGGATTACTTCGTGGGCTGGGGGCACGAGGCGGGGGAGCTGGCGGGTCGCTTGAAACAGCCTTTGCGGCTTTGGGCGCTTTGGCCTCGGGGACGTTGAAGCCTCGTTTGTTTCCGGAGAAAAGCAAGCCCACCTGACAGGGGAAAACAGCCCATACCCCAAACCCCCCACGCCGCACTACACTGCATCCGGAACCGACATGCCCCCCACCCGGCGGCACCGTCCCCAACGCCCGGCCGACCCGGCCGACAGTCACAGCTGAAGACCCGGAGACGTCATGAACGCCCCTCTGCCCGAGCACATTCGCCGCGCCCTCGACACCGTTTCCCTCGACGACAAATACGCACTCGATGAAGGCCGCGCCTTCATGAGCGGTGTCCAGGCCCTCGTCAAACTGCCCATGCTGCAACAGCAGCGCGATGCGCTCGCAGGCAAGAACACCGCCGGCTTCATCAGCGGCTATCGCGGCTCGCCCCTAGGCAGCTATGACCAGGCCCTGTGGAAAGCCAAAAAGCATCTGCAGGCACGCCACATCGTCTTTCAGCCGGGCGTCAACGAAGAACTCGCCGCCACCGCCCTGTGGGGCACGCAGCAACTGGGTTTCGCCCCGGCCGGCACGCAGCGCTTTGATGGCGTCTTCGGCATCTGGTACGGCAAGGGCCCCGGCGTCGACCGCTGCTCCGACGTCTTCAAGCACGCCAACATGGCCGGCACCACCCCCTGGGGCGGCGTGCTCGCGGTGGCGGGTGACGATCATGTCGCCAAGAGCTCCACCGCCGCCCACCAGAGCGATCACATCTTCAAGGCCTGCGGCCTGCCGGTCTTCTTCCCGGCCTCGGTGCAGGAGATCCTCGATCTGGGCCTGCACGCCCTGGCCCTGAGCCGCTACGCCGGCGTGTGGGCGGGCATGAAGACCATCCAGGAAATCGTCGAATCCAGTGCCACCGCCCACATCGACCCGCAGCGCGTGCAGGTGCGCCTGCCCGAAGATTTCGCCATGCCGCCCGGCGGCGTGCACATACGCTGGCCCGACAGCCCGCTCGAACAAGAAGCCCGCCTCTTCGACTTCAAGTGGTACGCCGCGCTCGCCTACATCCGCGCTAACCGACTGAACCACAACGTCATCGAAGGCCCGAATGACCGCCTGGGCCTGATCGCCAGCGGCAAGGCCTACAACGACACCCGCCAGGCCCTGGCCGATCTGGGTCTGGATGACGCCACGTGCCGGCGCCTGGGCATCCGCCTGCACAAGGTCGCCGTCGTCTGGCCGCTGGAGGCGCAGACCACGCGCGAATTCGCCACCGGCCTGCGCGAGATCCTGGTCATCGAAGAAAAGCGTCAAGTCATCGAGTACCAGCTCAAAGAGGAGCTTTACAACTGGCGCCCCGACGTGCGGCCCAACGTCTTGGGCAAGTTCAATGAAACCGAGGGCGATTACTCCGGCGGTGAATGGTCCATGCCCAATCCCTCGGCCCACACCCTGCTGCGGGCCAACGCCGATCTCTCGCCCGTCTTGATCGCCCGCGCCATCGCGCAGCGCCTAAAAAAGCTGGGCCTCGACGCCGACACCGCCGCCCGCGTTGACGCTCAACTGGCCCTGCTAGCCGCCAAGGAAAGCAGCCTGCAAGTCACCGAGGTGTCGGCCGACCGCACGCCTTGGTTCTGCTCCGGCTGTCCGCACAACACCTCGACGAAAGTGCCTGAAGGCTCGCGCGCCATGGCCGGCATCGGCTGCCACTACATGGCCGTCTGGATGGACCGCGCCACCATCGGCTTCACGCAAATGGGCGGCGAGGGCGTGCCCTGGGTCGGGCAGCAGCCCTTCTCGACCGAGCCCCATGTGTTTGCCAATATCGGCGACGGCACCTACTTTCACAGCGGCCTGCTCGCCATTCGCCAGGCCATTGCTGCCGGCGTCAACATCACCTACAAGGTGCTGTACAACGATGCCGTGGCCATGACCGGCGGCCAGGCGGTGGGCGAGCGCCCCGAAGGCCACACCGTGCCGCAGATCGTGGGCAGCTTGCTGGCCGAAGGCGTGTCGCGCCTGGTGGTGGTGACCGACGAGCCCGCCAAGTACGCGCGCAATGTCGACGCCCGCCATGGTCTGCCCGCTGGCATCGAGGTCTTTCACCGCGACGAACTCGATCGCCTGCAACGCGAGTTCCGCGAGATCGCTGGCACCAGCGTCATCGTCTACGACCAGACCTGCGCCACTGAAAAGCGCCGTCGCCGCAAGCGCGGCACGATGCAAGACCCCGCCGTGCGCGTCCTGATCAACGATCTGGTGTGCGAGGGCTGCGGTGACTGCGGCGTGCAGTCCAATTGCCTCTCGGTCGAGCCGCTGGAGACACCCTTCGGTCGCAAGCGCACCATCAACCAGAGCACCTGCAACAAGGACACCAGTTGCCTCAAGGGCTTTTGCCCCAGCTTCGTCACCGTCGAGGGCGGTCGCCTCAAAAAAGCCACGCGCGCGCAGGCCCCCTCGCCCTCTGAACTGGGCGAACTTCCCGAGCCCGCGCTGCCCGCCCTCACCGACACCGCCTACGGCATCGTCGTGGCCGGCGTGGGCGGCACGGGGGTCATCACCATCGGTCAACTGCTCGGAATGGCCGCGCACCTGGAAGGGCGCGGCATCGTCACCCAGGACGCCGCAGGCCTGGCGCAAAAGGGCGGTGCCACCTGGAGCCATGTGCTGGTGGGCGCCAGCGCCGACGTGATCCACACCACCCGCGTGAGCACGGCCGCGGCCGATCTGGTGCTGGGTTGTGACCCGCTGGTCACCGCGAGTCGCGAGACCCTGCTGCGCATGCGCGAAGGCCGCACCCGCGTGGCGCTCAACGCGCACGGCGCGCCCACTGCCACCTTCGTGCGTCAGCCCGATTGGTCCAACCCCTCCGAGGCCTGCACCGGCGCGATTGCGCGTGCGGTCGGTGCCCAGGCCCTCGGCAGCTTCGATGCCAGCCGTGTCGCCACCCGCCTCCTGGGTGACAGCCTGTACGCCAACCCGATGATGCTGGGCTTTGCCTGGCAAAAAGGCTGGATCCCGCTGGGCTTGCCGGCCTTGCTGCGCGCCATCGAGCTCAATGAGGTGGCGGTCGAGGCCAACAAGGCGGCCTTCACCTGGGGCCGCTGGGCGGCGCACGACCCGGCGCGTCTGGAGCGCCTGCTCGCGCCGTCTCAGGTCGTCGAGCTGCGCCCGCGTGAGACCCCCGAGAACCTCATCGCCCGCCGGGTCGAATTCCTCACCGCCTACCAAAATGCCGCCTACGCCCAGACCTATCGCGACTTCGTCGAGCGCGTGCGCGCAGTCGAGGCGCCGCTAGGCCGCACCACCCTGACGGAGGCCGTGGCGCGCTACTTGTTCAAGCTCATGGCCTACAAGGACGAATACGAGGTCGCGCGCCTGCACACGCAAACCGGTTTCCGCGAATCGATCGCCGCGCAGTTCGAGGGTGATTACCGCATTCATCACCACCTGGCGCCGCCGCTGTTCTCGCGGCGCAATGCCCAGGGCGAGCTGCAAAAGCGCCGTTTCGGCGCCGCCATGGGCTGGGGCCTGGGCCTGCTGGCCCACCTGCGCGGCCTGCGCGGCACCGCCCTGGATGTCTTTGGCTACACCGAGGAGCGTCGCGGCGAGCGTGCCTTGATCGCCCAATACCGCCGTTGCATCGACGAGCTCCTGGCCGGCCTCACGCCGGGCAACCACGCCCTGGCCGTGGAGATTGCCCGCATCCCCGAGCAGATCCGAGGCTACGGCCATGTGAAGGCCCGGCACCTGGTGGCGGCCCGTGCCCGCTGGGACGAGCTGATGGCGCGCTGGCGCGGCGCCTCGCCCGCCGACCGTCTGGCTGCCTGAGGTCTCCCGAGACCCCGTCCGGCTTTGCCCTGGGCCGGCCCGGGTGCATGGGCCCCGGGCTCTACAATCCGCTGTTTTCGCCGTGAGGCCTGCTGGCAGGCCGGCGGCCTCGTCGGTCTGACGTTCTCAAAAATTTCTAGGAGCCAACACGTGTTCATTTCTTCCGCATACGCCCAGGCCCCCGCTGCCGGCGGCGACATGATGTCCACCCTCACCGGCATGCTCCCGCTGCTGCTGATGTTCGTGGTGCTGTATTTCGTCATGATCCGCCCGCAAATGAAGCGCCAGAAAGAACACAAGGCCATGATTGAAGCCCTGGCCAAAGGCGATGAGGTCGCCACCGCCGGTGGCCTGATCGGGCGCATCAGCCGCCTGGGCGACACCTACGTCGGCGTTGAGCTCGCCACTGGCGTCGAGGTCCAGCTGCAACGCAATGCCATCGTGCAGGTGCTCCCCAAGGGCACCGTCAAGTAAGCCGTGAATCGTTACCCGGTCTGGAAATACGCGATCCTGGTGGTCGCGTTTCTCGTGGGTGTGCTCTACACCCTGCCCAATTTCTTTGGTGAAGCGCCGGCGGTGCAGGTCTCGGCCGGCAAGGCCACGGTCAAGGTCGACACCGCCACGCTCGGACGGATCGAGCAGGCCCTGACCGCGGCCAACCTCCAGCCTCAGTCGATCAGCCTCGAAGGCAGCTCGGTGCGCGTGCGCGTGGACAGCACCGACACCCAACTGAAGGTCAAGGACGCCCTGCAGCGCGCCCTCAACCCAGACCCCGCTGATCCGAGCCATGTGGTCGCCCTCAACCTGATTTCGGCCTCGCCGGCCTGGCTCACCGCCTTGCACGCAGCGCCCATGTACCTGGGCCTGGATTTGCGCGGTGGCGTGCACTTCATGCTGCAGGTGGACATGCCTGGCGCGCTCACCAAGAAGGCCGAGGCGTTTGCCGGCGACATTCGACTGTCTCTGCGTGAGGCCAATATCCGCCACGGCGGCGTGACCCGCAACGGCCAGACCCTGGAGGTGCGCTTTCGCGAAGCCGCCGTGATGGAGCAGGCCCAACGCCGCTTGACCGAGGCCTTCCCCGACCTGCAACTGGCTGGCAGGCCGGACGGCACCGACTACAAGATCACCGTCACCATCAAGCCCGAGGCAGCGCGCCGCGTGCAGGAGCAGGCGCTCAAGCAGAACATCCACACTCTGCACAACCGCATCAACGAACTCGGCGTCGCCGAGCCGGTGATCCAGCAGCAGGGTCTGGACCGCATCGTCGTGCAGCTGCCCGGCGTGCAAGACACCGCCAAGGCCAAGGACATCCTGGGCCGCACCGCCACCCTGGAGATGCGTCTGGTCGATGAAAGCGCCGAGGCGCGCGCCGCCGAGATGGGCGCGGGTCCGGTGCCCTTTGGCTCCGAGCGCTTTCTCGAGCGCGATGGCCGCCCCATCATCCTGAAAAAGCAAGTCGTCCTCACCGGTGACAGCCTGACGGACGCCCAGCCCGGTTTTGATTCGCAGACCCAGCAGCCCAAGGTCGACCTGACCGTGGACGCCAAGGGCGGGCGCATCATGCGCGACACCAGCCGCGAGAACCTCAAGAAGCGCATGGCCATCGTGCTGTTCGAAAAAGGCAAGGGCGAAGTGCTGACCGCGCCCGTCATCCAGGGCGAGCTGGGCAACCGCTTCCAGATTTCCGGCTCCATGACCGTGCCTGAGGCCAACGACCTGGCCCTGCTGCTGCGCGCGGGCTCGCTGGCCGCGCCGATGGAGATCATCGAAGAACTCACGATCGGCCCCACGCTGGGCGCCGAGAACATCGCCAAGGGCTTTCACAGCGTGGCCTGGGGCTTTGCCGCCATCGTCGCCTTCATGGCGGGCTACTACATGCTGTTTGGCCTGATCTCCGGCATTGCGCTGGCGGTCAACCTGCTGCTGTTGGTGGCCATCCTCTCGCTGCTGCAGGCCACATTGACCTTGCCTGGCATGGCGGCCATGGCGCTGGCGCTGGGCATGGCGATTGACTCCAACGTGCTGATCAACGAGCGCATCCGCGAGGAACTGCGCAATGGCGCGGCCCCGCAGGCGGCCATCCATACCGGTTACGACCGGGCCTGGGCCACCATCCTGGACTCCAACGTCACCACGCTGATCGCGGGCGTGGCCCTGCTGGCTTTTGGCTCGGGCGCGGTGCGCGGCTTCGCGGTGGTGCACTGCATCGGCATCCTGACCTCGATGTTCTCCGCGGTGCTCTTCTCGCGCGGCCTGGTCAACCTCTGGTACGGCCGTCAGAAAAAGCTCAAGTCGGTGTCGATCGGCACCGTTTGGCGTCCGTCGAAGGACGAGGCGCTGACCACCGGCAAGGGAGCCTAAAAGTGGAGTTTTTCAAGATCCGGCGGGACATCCCGTTCATGCGGCACGCGCTGGTGTTCAACATCATCTCGTTCCTCACCTTCGCGGCGGCGGTGTTCTTTCTCTTCACGCGTGGCCTGCACCTGTCGGTGGAATTCACCGGCGGTACCGTCATGGAAGTGGCCTACACCCAGCCGGCCAACGTCGAGCAGATCCGTCAGACGGTGGCCGGCCTGGGCTACTCCGACGTGCAGGTGCAGAACTTCGGCACCGCGCGCGACGTCATGATTCGCCTACCCGCCCAGAAGGGCGTGAGCTCGGCGCAGCAAAGTGAGAAGGTGCTGGTGGCCCTCAAGGCCGCCGATCCGACTGTCAACCTGCGTCGCACCGAGTTCGTCGGCCCCTCGGTGGGCGAGGAGCTGGCCGCCGACGGCCTCAAGGCCCTGGGCGTGGTGGTCGTGGGCATCATGATTTATTTGGCGCTGCGCTTCGAATGGAAATTCGCGGTGGCGGCCATCTTGGCCAACCTGCACGACGTCATCATCATCCTGGGCTTCTTCGCCTTCTTCCAGTGGGAGTTCTCGCTGGCGGTACTGGCGGCGGTCCTGGCGGTGCTGGGGTATTCAGTCAACGAATCGGTGGTGATTTTTGACCGGATCCGCGAGAACTTCCGGCGCTTTCGCAAGATGGACACCACCGAAGTGATCGACAACGCGATCACCTCCACCATCAGCCGCACCATCATCACCCACGGCTCCACGCAGATCATGGTGCTGTCCATGCTGCTGTTTGGCGGTGCCACCCTGTACTACTTCGCCCTGGCCCTG
>CANHSE010000023.1 GCA_947463025.1 Comamonadaceae bacterium | reverse complement strand
CGGCCCAGTGCTTGATCGACACGCCGCGGCGGGTCTGCTCCTCGTAGAGGAAGGCCTCGACCAACAGCGAGGTCGCCAGGATCTTGTTGCGCGGGCTATAGAGCAAGTTGGCGCGCGGCACGTGCGTGGCGCACACCGGCTTGCACTTGCCGCAACGCAGGCAGTCTTTGACGCTGTCGGCGATGGCGCCGATGTCCGACTGCTGCATGATGATGGACTCGTGCCCCATCAGTCCGAAGCTGGGGGTGTAAGCGTTGGTCAGATCGGCATGCAGGGCCGGACCCGACGCAGCGCCCGCTCGCAGCAGCTTGCCTTGGTTGAAGCGGCCCTGCGGATCGACGCGTTGCTTGTAGGCGGCAAACGGCGCGAGTTCTTCGTCGGTCAGGAATTCCAGCTTGGTGATGCCGATGCCGTGCTCGCCCGAGATCACGCCGCCCAGCGAACGCGCCAGCACCATGATGCGTTTGACCGCGCCATGGGCGGCCTGGAGCATCTCGTAGTCGTCGCTGTTGACGGGAAGGTTGGTGTGCACATTGCCGTCGCCGGCGTGCATGTGCAGGGCCACCCACACGCGTCCCTTGAGGACCCGCTTGTGAATCGCCGTCACCTCCTCGAGCAGGGGCCCAAAGGCCTGGCCGCTGAAGATCTGCTGCAGGGGCACGCGCACCTGGGTCTTCCAGCTGGCACGCAAGCTGTGATCCTGCAGCTGCGGGAACAGGCCCTGCACGTTGTCCAACCAGCCTTGCCACAGGCCGCGCACCTCACGCAGCAAAGCCAGGGCCTGGCCCACACGGTCTTCCAGCAATTCAGCCGAGGGAATCTCGCTGGCATCGTCTTGGCGCCCCAGCGGCAGGTTGCCGCGGGCGAAGAAGGCCTCGAGCTGGTCCAGCAATTTGAGCTTGTTGGTCAGGCTCAACTCGATGTTGATCCGCTCGATGCCATCGGTGTATTCGGCCATCCGGGGCAGCGGGATCACCACGTCTTCGTTGATCTTGAAGGCATTGGTGTGCTTGCTGATCGCCGCGGTGCGTTTGCGATCGAGCCAGAACTTCTTGCGTGCCTCAGGGCTGATGGCGATGAAGCCTTCGCCGCTGCGCGAATTGGCCAGGCGCACCACCTCGGAGGTGGCGCGGGCCACCGCATCGGCGTCGTCACCTGCGATGTCGCCGATCAAGACCATCTTGGGCAAGCCACCGCGCTTGGACTTGGTGGTGTAGCCCACGGCCTTGAGGTAGCGGTCGTCCAGGTGCTCCAGGCCCGCCAGCACCGTGCCCGTGCGGCGCTGCTCGGCGAACATGAAGTCCTTGATCTCGACGATGCTGGGCACGGCATCACGCGCGTTGCCAAAGAACTCCATGCAGACGGTGCGCGTGTGCGCCGGCATGCGATGCACCACCCAGCGCGCGCTCGTGATCAGGCCGTCGCAGCCTTCTTTCTGAATGCCCGGCAGACCCGAGAGAAACTTGTCGGTGACGTCCTTGCCCAGGCCCTCTTTGCGGAAGGATTTGCCGGGGATGGCCAGGCGCTCGGTGCGCGCAGGGCGGCTCCAGTCGATCTTCTTGGCGTCGCCCGGGAAGTAACGCAGCTCGAAGGTGGCCACCTCGGCGTCGTGGATCTTGCCCAGGTTGTGATCCAGGCGCACCACCTCCAGCCACTGCGCATCGGGTGTGACCATGCGCCAAGAGGCCAGGTTGTCCAGGGCGGTGCCCCAGAGCACGGCCTTCTTGCCACCGGCGTTCATGGCGATGTTGCCGCCGATGCACGAGGCCTCAGCGGAGGTGGGATCGACCGCGAACACATAGCCACCGCGCTCGGCGGCGTCGGCCACGCGCTGAGTCACCACGCCCGCCTCGGTCCAGACCGTGGGCACGGGCTGGTCATGACCAGGGAGCGCGACAAGCTCGACCTCGGTCATGGCCTCGAGCTTTTCGGTGTTGATCACCACGGATTTCCATGTCAACGGGATGGCGCCGCCGGTATAGCCCGTGCCGCCTCCGCGCGGGATGATGGTCAGGCCTAACTCGAAGCAGCCGCGAACCAAGGCGGCCATCTCGGCTTCGGTGTCAGGGGTCAGCACCACGAACGGGTACTCGACGCGCCAGTCGGTGGCGTCGGTGACATGCGAGACGCGCGAGAGCCCGTCGAACTTGATGTTGTCCTTGGCCGTCAGGCGGCCCAGCACGCGCTGCGTGCGCCGGCGCAGCGTGGCCGCCTCGGAGAAGCTGGCGTCAAAGGCCTGCACCGCCTCGCGGGCGGCGGCAAGCAACTCGCCCACCCGGGCGTCGCGCGAGGGATCGGTGTCGGGCGTGCGGCGCTTGTCGATCTCGCCCAGTCGGTGATGCAGGGCGTCGACCAGCAGGCGGCGGCGCTTGGGGTTGTCCAGGAGGTCGTCCTGAAGGTAGGGATTGCGCTGCACCACCCAGATGTCACCCAGCACTTCATAGAGCATGCGGGCGGAGCGGCCGGTGTGGCGCTCGGCTCGCAACTGGCTCAGAACCTCCCAGGCGCGATCGCCCAACAAACGGATCACGATCTCGCGGTCGGAGAACGAGGTGTAGTTGTAGGGGATTTCACGCAGGCGCGGGGTCTGCGAGTCGCCGGGGGCCAGAAGAAGGTTGAGGGTGGTCGGTGCGTTCATCGCATGCAGACTAACCAGCCGGTAGATGCGAGAGCGGCTGATTGAGGATGGTACCAAAGGCGTATCGCCATCGCCCTCGATGGGGATATGCCCGGGGGGGGGTGGCGACATGTCGTGTCACAAAGATGATTTAAGGTAAGGGCCGCAGGCGGAAACCTGTGCATCGCAGCCCCAAAAAGCAAATAGAAGATGAAAGTACTCGAATCTCTCCAGCCACTGCGTACGGGCGAGGTCCTCGAAGACTGAATCCATGCAGCCCTGGCCCTATCCCCGCTGGATCGCCCATCGCGGCGCCGGCAAACTGGCCCCCGAAAACACCCTGGCCGCCTTTCGCCTGGGCGCATCGCACGGCTATCGCATGTTCGAGTGCGACGCCAAGCTCTCGGCCGATGGCGTCCCCTTCCTGCTGCACGACGCGACGCTCGAGCGCACCAGCAATGGCCACGGTATCGCGGGCGATCTGTCCTGGCACGCCCTGTCGCGGCTCGATGCCGGCGCCTGGCATTCGCGCGCCCACGCCGGCGAGCCCCTGCCCACGCTCGAGGCGGTGGCCCGCTGGTGCCTGGCCAATGGCCACCACCTGAACATCGAGCTCAAACCCACACCCGGCCAAGAGCGCGAAACCGGCGAGGCCGTTGCGGCGCTGGCCCAGCGCCTGTGGCAAGGCGCCGCCGTACCACCCCTGCTCACCTCCTTCAAGCCTGAGGCCCTGGCGGGCGCACAGGCGGTCGCACCGCAGCTGCCACGCGGACTGCTGCTAGACACTTTGTGGGAGGGTTGGCAGCCGACCGCGCGTGAAAGGGGCTGCGTGGCAGTGATCTGCCACTACGCGCTCTGGACTGCCGACACGGTGGAACGCGTGCACGCCGAGGGCATGCGTTGCCTGAGTTACACGGTCAATGACGAATCCGTCGCCCAGCACCTGCTGGCCCTGGGCACCGACGGGATCATCACGGATCGCGTCGACCTGTTCTCGCCGGCCTAAAAAAAAGGGCGCCAAGCTGCAAGCAGCCCGGCGCCCACACTCACCGAATTACTTCAAGTCGCCTGCCAGCGAGGCCAGGGCTTCGGGCGCAATCGTGATGTGCGCCGGGTAGTTCTTGTGGTCGCACCCGAGCTTCACGCTCGCGCCCGCCTTCACGGCGGCGGCCGCAGCCGGCGGAAACTCAAAGCGCACGAAGTGCACGGCCGACGTCTTTTCCTCGGTCTCGCGGTCCAGGTCTTCGTCGGCAATGGCGTAGATGCGCGCATGGCCTTCCACTTCCACGAACATGCGATCTTCGATCCCGATCAGGCGTGCGAGCTCGCGTTTGCGCTCGTTGATGTCGGGGTACTCGATCAGCATCGTGGCCTTCCAGTTCGTGCCTTCGGGCACCAGCGGCCCGTAGGCTTCTACCTCCTGCGCGATGCCGTCTTCCTCGAAGATCTTCTCGATGCGCAGCATCTCCTGGATCTGGTAGCGGATGGTGGTCTCGCTCTCGAACTGCAAAGTGATGTGGTCGCCCAGATGCAGGGAGCGCAGCTTGCGGTGGGCCAGCACATCGGCCTTGTGGTCCTTGCGCCACTTGCTATAGGCCTCCAGCGTCATGAGGCTGTCGGGGGTGATGGTTCCAGTCAATTGCATGGAATCGTTCTCCAGTCTGAATTCACTTGATTCCGTAGGCCCTGCGCACCAGCGTCAGTGGGTGCTGCATCTCGGGGTTGCCCAGACCGTTGCGCTCGAAGCCCTGGGCAATGTGGTGACCGCCCAGCGGGCAGTCCGAGGTGATGTAGTCGGGCGCGCCACCGTCCTGGTGTTCGGCCATCTTTTTGAACAGGGGCTTGCCGATCTTCATGGCCTGCTCGTGATAAGCCTTCTTCACGCCGAAGGTGCCCGCGTGGCCCGAGCAGCGCTCGTGGGTATGCACAGAGGTGCCCGGCACCATCTTGAGCATTTCCTCGGTCTTCTTGCCGATGTTCTGCACGCGCCCGTGGCACGGCACCTGGTAGCTGATCTTGCCCAAGGGCTGCGAGAACTCGGTCTTGAGCAGTCCATCGCGCTTGCGCGCCATCAGGTACTCGAACGGATCCCACATCGCCTCCTTCACCAGCTGCACCTCGGCGTCATCCGGGTACATCAGGGGCAATTCCTGCTTGAACATCAGCGTGCAACTGGGAACGGCCGACAAGATGGCGAAGCCATCGCGGGCGTACTTCGCCAGGACCGGGATGTTGGCCTGCTTGTTCTGGTCCACCGACTCCAGGTCGCCCAGTTCGAGCTTGGGCATGCCGCAGCATTTTTCTTTTTCAACCAGCACGTACGGCACTTCGTTGTGATCGAGCACCTTGAGCAAGTCATGGCCAATCCCCGGCTCGTTGTAATTGACGTAGCAGGTGGCGTAGATCGCAACCTTGCCGGGCGTCTTGGCGCCGTCCTTGACCGGAAAGTCCTTGGACTCGGCAGCCGACGAGCGGAACTTGCGCGTGGCCAGACTCGGCAGCCACGCGTTCTGGTCGACCCCGAGCACCGACTCCATCACGCTGCGGGCCGCCTTCGTGTGATTCACGGCGTTGACCGTCTGCACCACGATCGGGATACCGGCGAACTTGCCGTGTGTGTCGGTCGAAGCCAGGAACTGTTCGCCGGCGCCCACTTCGCCCTTCTTGAACTTGATCGCCTTGGCGCGCAGCATGGTGTGCGGGAAGTCCAGGTTCCACTCGTGCGGCGGCACGTAGGGGCACTTGGTCAGGTAGCACAGGTCGCACAGATAGCACTGGTCGACCACCTTCCAGTAGTCTTTCTTGTCCACGCCATCGAGCTCGCCGGTCTTGCCTTCATCGACCAGGTCAAACAGCGTCGGAAACGAGCCGCACAGGCTCACGCAGCGGCGGCAGCCATGGCAGATATCAAAGATGCGCTCCATCTCATGGAAGGTCGCCTCCTCGTTGTAGAACTCGGGGTTCTTCCAGTCGATCGGGTGACGGGTGGGCGCTTCCAAGCTGCCTTCGCGTGCCATGTCGTTTCTCCGCGTTGTCGGTGTTTTTGTGTGAGGCAAGGGCGTGTTGTGCATTGGGCACGGCCCGCGAAGGCCATACCCAACACGCAACATCCCGAGGGTCAGTCGACCAGCTCGTTCAGGGCCTTCTGGTAGCGGTTGGCGTGCGAGCGCTCGGCCTTGGCCAGGGTCTCGAACCAATCGGCCACTTCGTCATGGCCCTCGTCACGGGCCGTCTTGGCCATGCCGGGGTACATGTCGGTGTACTCGTGGGTCTCGCCGGCAACGGCAGCCGCCAGGTTTTGGCGGGTCGAGCCGATCGGCAGGCCGGTGGCGGGGTCGCCACACTGCTCGAGCCACTCCAGGTGGCCGTGGGCATGGCCCGTCTCACCTTCAGCGGTGGAACGGAACAGGGCTGCCACGTCGTTCTGGCCTTCAACGTCGGCCTTGTTTGCGAAATACAGGTAACGGCGGTTGGCCTGAGACTCACCGGCGAAGGCGGCCTTCAGGTTCTCTTCCGTCTTGGAGCCCTTGAGAGCTGGCATGGAACATCTCCTTTAGATGGATGAAGGAAGCGACGCCCGCCACCCTCTTGGCGGCGGGACGCCGAATGATGGCGCAGACGCGACCGGCGCGTCTAATTGGAGACTTCAATGTCTAGCATTGAGTTTGGCTATTTGAGGAATAGTGCCTATATCAAAGGTTAATCGGGGCGCCCGCGCCCGTGCCCGACTGAACCGTCCGCACCCAAGATTACGTTAAAGTAAATCCATTACGCATTGGTAAATTGTGGAGAGACCCATGGCTGCTGACCTGTCCGCCGCGCCCGGCGCTCCTGTTCTTGCGTCCCTACCTCCGCCGGCCGCCATCCAGCAGCTTCACCACTACGCCTACCGAGCCCGCGACGCAGAGGAAACCCGCCACTTCTATGAAGACATCCTGGGCCTGCCGCTGTATCACATCATCCAGAGCGACCATGTTCCCAGCACCGGCGAGTACTGCCCGTACACCCATTTCTTCTTTCGTCTGCAGGACGGCTCCTACATCGCCTTCTTCGACCTGGGCGACGACGAGGCCGCCCTGCCCTCGCCCAACACGCCGCGCTGGGTCAACCACATCGCTTTTCGGGTCGACTCCATCCAGGCCCTGCAAGACATGAAGGCCCGTCTGGAGGCCCACGGCGTCGAGGTGCTGGGCGTGACCGACCATCACATCTTTCAGAGCATCTACTTCTTTGACCCCAATGGCGTGCGGCTGGAGCTGTCCGCGCAGCTTGCCGACGAATTTCAAATGCTGCAGGAAAGCAAGACGGCCCATGCCCGCCTGGCGCAATGGACCACCCGCAAGGCGCAGTGGCGTGCCGAACGCGCCGGCGGCAAGACCGCGGCGCCCCTGAAGCCCCAGCAAAATGACCGACCGGAATACAACCGCCGCTGATCGCCCATGCAAGACCGCTACGCCGACACCGCCTACACCAACGGCTACGAATTCACCTCCGGCAGCGGCTATCAGCTGCCCGAATACACATTCGTGGCCCCGCCCGAGATCGCCAGCGGCCAGATCGGCCACGAGCCCATCGTCATCGTCGGCGGCGGCATCACCGGCCTGACTCTGGCCTGCGCGCTCGCGCGCCTGGGCGTGCGCGCCGTGCTGCTGGACGAGGACAACACCGTCGGTGTCAAGGGCGCGTCTTCACGCGGCATCTGCTACACGCAAAAATCCCTCGAGATATTCGATCGTTTGGGCATCTACCCGCGCATCGCCGCCAAGGGCATTCAATGGAGCGTGGGCCGCACCTTCGCCGGCCGCGACGAGGTCTATTCCTTCGACCTGCGCCAGCAAAGCGCCTACAACCTCTCCAGCCAGCCCCCTTTCATCAACATCCAGCAGTTCTACATCGAGGGCTACCTGGTCGAACGCATTCATGAACTGGGCGATGTGGAGTTGCGCTGGAACAACCGCGTCATCGGCTTCGAGCAAGACGACCATGCGGCGACGCTCACCATCACCACCCCCGCCGGCGACTACCAACTGCGCGCCGACCATGTGATCGATGCCACCGGCTCGCGCAGCCCCTTTCATGCGTGGGCGGGCGCCTCCCTGACCGGAAAAAAGGGCGACGACCGCTGGTGTATCGCCGACGTGCGCTTCCCCGACCGCCCACCGGGCGAACGCCACACCTGGATCGAAGCCCCCTTCAACGAAAACCGCGCGGTCTGGCAGCACCTCATGGGCGACGATGTCTGGCGCATCGACTACCAGATGGCCCCCGACGCCGACCCCGCCTACGTCAGCCGCGAAGATGTTGTGCGCGAGCGCCTGGCCCGCCAGTTTGGCCCCGACATGCAGGTCGACATCGTCTGGGTCGGCCCCTACGCCTACCGCAGCGAGTGCATCGACCGCATGCGCCATGGTCGGGTCTTCTTCATGGGCGATGCCGCCAAGGTCGTCAGCCCCTTTGGCGCGCGCGGGGGCAACACCGGCATCGCCGACGCCGACAACCTGGCCTGGAAACTCGCCGCGGTCCTGCGCGGGCAGGCCAGCCCCTCGCTGCTGGACACCTTCCATGACGAGCGCCATGAGGCGGCTCGCCAGAACGTGCAGGTCACCCACCGCACCGCCCGCTTCCTGCGGCCTGCCGACGGCATCGAGCGCACCTTCCGCACGGCGGCCATCAGCCTGGCGCGCCAGCATCCCTTCGCACGTAGCCTGATCAACACCGGACGCATGGCGGTGGCCAACCCCTACACCCAGTCGCCTGCCTGCGTCGCGGGCGGCGGGCTATCCGTCCAGAACGTGCGTCTGGCCTGGTCCGATGGCACCGAGGGCATGGTCAATGACCTGCTGCTGTGGGCGCAGGGCCGCCTGCTGTTGCTGGTGTTTGGTGACCTCTCTGCGGATGCTCTCAAGCGCCTGCGCACCCTGGTGGACCACGCACCCCTGCGCGTCGTGCAAGTGCTCGCGGGCGCCACACCGGCCCGTGCCCGCGAGCATGTGCGCGACCCGCAAGGCCACTTGAAGGGTGCCTGCCATGTGTCTGGCCATGTCTGGGCGCTGGTGCGCCCAGACAGCTACGTCTGCGCCACCGGCCAGGGTGTAGACGCCAGCCTGGTAGACGCCCTCAGCGCCGCGCTGGGCATCGCCCACGAAGGAGATCGCCCATGAAAACCGACCTGCATTTCCAAGATGCCGACACCTTCTACGAGCAGCTGCTGGACGCCCATGCCGGCCTGACTCCCGCGCAGTCCGAATTGCTCAATGCCCGCCTCATCCTGATCCTTGCCAATCAAGTTGGCGACGCCCAGGTCCTGAGCGCGTGCATTGAGGCGGCGGCCCGTCTGCCCGAAGCGCCCCCTGGGGCACGGCCCGAATAGAATCGGACCTCGCCCTGATCACGACGGCATCTTCGGGTGCCGTTTTTCTTTTCCCCTAGCGAATTGCGCCATGAGCGACACCCCGTCACAACCTGGGCTCTCCAGCCTGTCCAAGTCCTTCGAGCCCGCCGCCATCGAGGCGCACTGGGGTCCGCTGTGGGAACAGCGCGGGTATGGCCGGGCCGGCTTTCGCGGCACCGGAACCGACCAGGCCGATGCGGCGTCCTTCGCCATTCAGCTGCCGCCCCCGAACGTCACCGGCACCCTGCACATGGGCCATGCGTTCAACCAGACCATCATGGACAGCCTCACGCGCTACCACCGCATGCGAGGCCACAACACCGCCTGGATCCCGGGCACTGACCACGCCGGCATTGCCACCCAGATCGTCGTCGAGCGCCAGCTCCAACAGCAAGGCATCAGCCGCCACGACCTGGGCCGCAAGAACTTTGTCGCCCGCATCTGGGACTGGAAGGAACAATCGGGCAACACCATCACCACGCAGATGCGCCGCATGGGCGACAGCGTCGATTGGTCACGCGAGTACTTCACCATGGACGACAAGCTCTCGCGCGTCGTCACCGACACCTTCGTCCAGCTTTACGAGCAGGGCCTGATCTACCGCGGCAAGCGCCTCGTCAACTGGGACCCCGAGCTCAAATCTGCGGTCTCCGACCTCGAGGTCGAAAGCGAAGAGGAAGACGGCTTCCTCTGGCACATCAACTACCCGCTGGAAGATGGCTCGGGCGCACTCACGGTGGCCACCACCCGCCCCGAAACCTTGCTCGGTGACGTCGCCGTCATGGTCCATCCCGACGACGAGCGCTATCGCCACCTGGTGGGCAAGAAGGTCCGCCTGCCCTTGTGCGACCGCCTGATCCCCGTCATCGCCGACGACTATGTTGACCGCGAATTCGGCACCGGCGTGGTCAAGGTGACCCCCGCGCACGACACCAACGACTACGCCGTCGGCCAGCGACATCAGCTGCCCATGATCAGCGTGCTCACGCTGGACGCCAAAATCAACGACAACGCGCCCCCCGCCTACCAGGGATTGGATCGCTTCATCGCCCGCAAGCGCGTCGTGGCCGACCTCGAAGCACAGGGCCTGCTGGTCGAAACTCGCAAGCACAAACTCATGGTCCCGCGCTGCGCGCGCACAGGGCAGGTCGTCGAGCCCATGCTCACCGACCAATGGTTCGTCGCCATGAACCAGGTCGGCAAGGGCGATGCCACCGGCAAGTCCATCGCCCAAAAGGCCATCGACGCCGTCCAATCGGGTCAGGTGCGCTTCGTGCCTGAGAACTGGGTCAACACCTACAACCAGTGGATGAACAACATCCAGGACTGGTGCATCTCGCGCCAGCTGTGGTGGGGCCATCAAATCCCAGCCTGGTACGACGAGGACGGCAAGGTCTATGTCGCGCGCTCCGAGCAAGACGCCCAGGCCCAAGCCCCGGGCAAGCGCCTCACCCGCGACGAAGACGTGCTGGACACCTGGTACTCCTCGGCCCTGGTGCCCTTCTCCACCCTGGGCTGGCCAGACAAGACCCGCGATTTGCAGCTGTATCTGCCCTCGTCGGTGCTGGTCACCGGCTACGACATCATCTTCTTCTGGGTCGCCCGGATGATCATGATGACGACACACTTCACCGGCCAAGTGCCATTTCGCGACGTCTACATCCACGGCCTGGTGCGCGACGCGCAAGGCAAGAAAATGAGCAAGTCCGAGGGCAATGTACTGGACCCGGTGGACCTGATCGATGGCATCGCGCTGGCGCCCTTGCTCGAGAAGCGCACCACCGGCTTGCGCAAACCGGAGACCGCGCCGACCGTGCGCAAAAACACCGAAAAGGAATTCCCGGAAGGCATACCCGCCTACGGCGCCGACGCCTTGCGTTTCACCTTTGCCTCGCTGGCCTCACTGGGCCGCAGCATCAACTTCGACGCTAAGCGCTGCGAGGGCTACCGCAATTTCTGCAACAAGCTCTGGAACGCCACCCGCTTCGTCCTCATGAACTGCGAGGGGCATGACGTGTCTGAAGACGGTGCCACCCGCACCGCCGCTGATCGCTGGATCATCTCGCTGCTGCAGCAGGTTGAGGCCGACGTGGCCAAGGGCTACGCCGAGTACCGCCTGGACAACGTCGCCAATGCGATCTACCAGTTCGTCTGGGACGAATACTGCGACTGGTACCTGGAGATCGCCAAGGTCCAGATCCAGAGTGGCGACGCCGCGCAGAAGCGTGGCACACGCCGCACCCTGATCCGCGTGCTGGAAGCCATCCTGCGCCTGGCCCACCCGGTGATTCCCTTCATCACCGAGTCGCTGTGGCAAACCGTGGCCCCGGTCGCCGGCATGCGCGGCGACTCCATCAGCATCGCCCCCTACCCCGAGGCCAACCCCGCCGCCATCGACCCGGCCGCCATAGCCTGGATGGCGCACTTGAAAACGGTGGTCGACGCCTGCCGCAACCTGCGGGGCGAGATGAATGTCTCGCCCTCCACCCGCATGCCGCTGCTCGCCGTGGGCGATGCGGCCTTCTTGCGCGAGGCTGCGCCCGTGCTGCAGGCCCTGGCCAAGCTCAGTGAGGTCCGCGTCTTTGACGACGAGTCCGCCTGGGCCGCCGCCGCCCAGGCCGCTCCCGTGGCCCTGGCCGGTGAAGCCCGCCTGTGCCTGTTCATGGAAATCGACATCGCCGCCGAAAAGGCGCGCCTGACCAAGGAAGCCGCGCGCATCGAGGGCGAGCTGGCCAAGGCAAACGGCAAGCTGGCCAACGAAGCCTTCGTGGCCAAAGCCCCCGCTGCCGTCATCGAACAGGAACGCGCACGCATCGCCCAGTTCGGTGCGACGCTGGAACGCCTGCAGGATCAACTGCGACGCCTGGGTGCCTGAAAACCGGCAGACCGCCATTCGCGACGGCCTCGCTAAGATGCGTCCTCGGATGCCTGCACACGGCCCTTGTCTGACACCGGCCCGCGCAGCGGGACGACGCCCTCGCCGTGGCGCGTCCGCAGACTCGGCCCCTGCAAACTACCGATTGGCCGCCCAAGACACACCATGAATTCATCGACGACACCCCGCTCCGCTTCGATCCAGAAAGCCGTCTTTCCGGTCGCAGGCCTGGGCACGCGTTTCCTGCCCGCCACCAAGGCTCAGCCCAAGGAAATGCTGCCGATCGTCGACAAGCCCCTCATTCAGTACGCGGTCGAAGAAGCCTATGCCGCCGGCATCCGCCACATGATCTTCGTCACAGGCCGCAGCAAACGCGCCATCGAAGACCACTTCGACACCGCCTACGAGCTCGAGACCGAACTCGAAGCCGCCAACAAGAAAGAACTCCTCGCCCTGGTCCGCTCCATCAAGCCCGACGACATGGACTGCTCGTATGTGCGCCAGGCCCGCATGCTGGGCCTGGGCCATGCGGTCTTGTGCGCACAGCCCCTGGTCGGCCAAGAGCCCTTCGCTGTGCTGCTCGCCGACGACCTGATGATCGGCGCCGACGGCGGCCCGGGCGTGCTGGCGCAGATGGTGAAGGTGTTCGAGCAGGTGCACACCTCGGTGCTCGCCGTCCAGGAGGTCCCGCCAGACCATGTGCGCCGCTACGGTATCGTCGCCGGTGATCCAGCGGGCGCCAACCTCACGCGCGTACGCCAGATGGTTGAAAAACCCAGCCCCGAGCGGGCCCCCTCGCGCATGGGTGTGGCGGGTCGCTACATCCTCACACCGGGCGTTTTTGATCAGATCCGCCAACAACCGCGCGGCGCGGGTGGCGAGATCCAGCTGACCGATGGCATTGCCCGCCTACTCGAAACCGAAGGCGTGCACGCGTATCACTACGCGGGCAAACGCTATGACTGCGGCAGCAAGCAGGGATTCCTGGAAGCCACCGTCGAACTGGCCCTCAAACACCCCGAAGTGGGCGAAGAGTTCCGTCACTATCTAAAGAACTTGCTGCGCTAATTCGGGATCTACGCGCGCGCCACGCGCTAACGCCGACGCAGCACGTGAATGAATTCCACGCCCTGCGTTTGCTGCTCCACCAGCTCGTGCCCGGTCTGGCGCGCAAAGGCCTGAAAATCGCGCAGCGAGCCTGCATCGGTCGCGACCACCTTGAGCAACTGCCCCGAGGTCAGTTCGGCCAGCGCCTTCTTGGCTTTGAGTATGGGCAAAGGGCAATTGAGCCCGCGCGTGTCGATTTCTTTGGTGATGTCCATGCGTGTGTCCTGCGCCGTCTCAGCCGCGCCGCTCGGAGGGATCCGGCGCGCTGCTTCGCACAAATTCCATGTAACGCGGCTCATGCCCCTGGCGACGCAGCCAGTCGGCCAATGCGTGGCCGGTGCCTGAGGGCCAGCAACGCACCTCGTCGTACGCGTACAGGCGCCACTCGGCCAGCTCGGGCGAGAGCTTCACCTCGCCATGCGCCACCGCATGGTAGGCGATGATCACCTGGTTCATGCGCTGGAAGTCGTAGACCCCGATCAGATCCAAGTGGCTCACCGCGAGTTGGGTTTCCTCTTGGATCTCGCGCACGATACCCTGCTCAGGGGTCTCACCGGCCTCCATGAAGCCAGTGATCAACGCAAACATCTTGCCGGACCAGGCCGCATTGCGCGCGAGCAGGATCTTGTCCTGGTACTGAACCACCGCCGCCAGCACCGGCGTCGGGTTGTTCCAGTGGGTCCAGCCGCAGGCCGGCACCGTGCATCGCAGGCGCTCGCGCGGCCCACCGTCTTCGTCCTGGGCGATCAGGGCCAGCGGCGCCCCACACTGCGGGCAAAAGCGCAAGGACGCCTGCGTCATCGCGCCGCACTCAAGCCGGGAATACGCCGGTGGACAGGTAGCGGTCGCCCCGATCACAGACGATGAACACGATGGTGGCGTTTTCCACCTTCTGTGCGATCTGCTGGGCGACCCAGCACGCACCGGCCGCCGAGATCCCCGCAAAAATGCCCTCTTCGCGTGCCATCCGCCGGCACATCTCCTCGGCGTCGTCCTGGCTCACATAGACCAGTTCGTCCACCGCGGTCGGCTCGTAGATCCGGGGCAGGTACTCCTGCGGCCATTTGCGAATGCCGGGAATGCGCGAGCCTTCGCTGGGCTGCGCGCCGATGATGCGGATCGCCGGGTTCTTTTCCTTCAGAAATTTCGACACACCGGTGATGGTGCCGGTGGTCCCCATCGCACTCACGAAATGCGTGACACGCCCGCCGGTCTGCTCCCAGATCTCAGGGCCTGTGGTTTCGTAGTGAATGCGGGGGTTGTCGGCGTTGGCAAACTGATCCAGTACCCGTCCCTTACCCTCACGCTGCATGTTCTCGGCCAGATCGCGCGCGTACTCCATGCCCCCGCTCTTGGGCGTGAGCAACAGCTCGGCGCCGAAAGCCTTCATGGTCTGGGCCCGCTCGATCGACAGGTCCTCCGGCATGATCAGGACCATCCGGTAGCCCTTGATCGCCGCGGCCATCGCCAGCGCGATGCCGGTGTTGCCCGAGGTGGCCTCAATCAGGGTGTCACCGGGGCGGATCTCGCCGCGCTCCTCGGCCCGGGCGATCATCGACAGCGCGGGGCGGTCTTTCACCGAGCCCGCCGGGTTGTTGCCCTCGAGCTTGCCCAGGACCACATTGCCCCGCTTCAGGTTGTCGGCTACGCCGATGCGCTGCAGCGCCGCCAAGGGCGTCTTTCCAACCGCATCTTCAATCGTCGGGTACTTCATGCGCGCCACTGTGCCATAATTTTCGGCTGCTCAGACCGCACCGCCCGAGTGGTGAAATTGGTAGACGCAGGGGACTCAAAATCCCCCGCCGCAAGGCGTGCCGGTTCGATTCCGGCCTCGGGCACCACAGCGCACAAGACCCCCGCAGCCACCGCGGGCGCCCATGCGTTGGAACCGACATCCCCGCAACGCCACATATCCCGCATTGCCGGGCCCGCTCGGCCCAGCCGCCTGGTACCGCGATCTCCTGGTACCGCGACCTATTTGCGGGGGCGTTCGCTCATGTCACTGTTTCATCTCCGCAGCCGCGTCGGTCCCGCTGTGCCGCTGCTCACCCCGTCCAGGGTCGCTGAGCCCGACACCCCTTGGGACATCCCACCACCCCACGGCCCAACCGATCCCCCGGCCGTCAACGGTCAGCGCCAGGCATACCCCCGTTACAGCCAGCGGCTGATCGATGCCGCAGACCGCACACTCGAGCCCGCAGACGCCGCGCAGCGCACCCAGCAGGCCCTGAGAGAAGCCGCGCGGGCGCTCAGCGGCGTCGATTACCTCACCCAACTCGCGTTTTCAGCGGTTCACCAAGGTGCCGGGTTCAAAGAGGTGGCGCAAGGGCTAGGTCGGTCGCCGCACGGTCTGGACCCCGCCACGCGGGCGCAAATCGATGCCCGCATGGACCAAAGGTTCGCGCAGGCAGCGGCCAAAGGCGAGGCACCGGTCGATCGGCACACCGCAGCACAATGGCTTCATCATGAGCTATTTATATTGACTTATTGATCACTCTGAGGCAACTTACAGATCTTCTGTAGTTCTTTGGAGTTATCTTGCGAACTGCTCCCGCCTCATTCGATGCCCCGCTTCCGTCCGCCGCGGGTACCCCCCCCGCGCTGCCGGGCGCGACACAGCTGAGTGCCGATGACGAGGCGCTGTTCCGACAACTCGTCCGATCGCACCAAGGCAGGCTCTACCGGTTCATCGTCAAGCACATCGGATGGGGCTCGGATGCCGAGGACCTCACCCAGCAGGCCTTTGTCGAAGCCGCACGCAGCTACGCCACCTTCAAGGGAGAGTCCGAGCTCTCCACTTGGCTCTACGGCATTGCCATGAACCTGGTGCGCAACTACTTGTCGCGCGCACCGCACCGACGCTATGCCTTCGAGGGCGATGACACCCTGGCCGAGACCTCCTGCGCCCGCCCCGACCCCTTCGAGCAACTCTCGCTGTCCCAGTCGGTGCGCGCGCTCGAAAAGGCCCTGGCCGAACTCGCCCCGGAAATGCGCGACGTGCTGCTCCTGGTCGCCCTGGATGAACTGAGCTACGAAGAAGCGGCCGTGATGCTCTCGATCCCGGTCGGCACCGTGCGCAGTCGCGTCTCCCGCGCCCGCAGCGCGCTGCGCAAGCGCATGAGCGCCGACAAGGTCGAACTGGGGTTCTGAGCTCAACGCTCGGCTGGATCCGGCAGGGGCGCCACCGTGACCGGGGCGGGTGTCACCAACTTGGGGCGAATCAGAAAGAGTCGCTCCCGCTTTTGCACCGTCCGCGACTTGTTCGCAAACAAGGCCCCCAGCAGCGGCAAATCACCCAGCACCGGCACCTTCTGTTCGTTCTCGATGTTCTGGTCCGAGCTATAGCCCGCGATCATGAGCGTCTCGCTCTGGCGCACCACCGCCTGCGTGCTCACGGTGCTGCGACGCACAGTCGGTAAAGAGTCAATCTGTCGGTCCTGAATCTGTCCGTCTTCAATGTCCACGGTCAGCTGAATCGAAGAGTTCTCCCCCGCCATCAGGCGCGGCGTGACCTTCAGCGTGGTCCCAGCCGTCACCGGCGCCACGGTCGCTGTGCGCTCGCCCTGCACACGGATGTAGAACGTCTCCGACAAGTCCAGGATGGCCCCGATGTTGTCTGTGGTCAGGACCGAAGGACGGCTTTGGATACGGGCATCACCGCGTTTCTCCAGGAGCCGGATCTGCGCGAGCAACTGGGTGCCCGCATCGACAGGCAAGGTGCCTGAGCCAGCGCCATTGGTCCCGATCTGCAAGGTCGACCCGTTAAAGCTGGCCGAGAATCCGCTGCTAGTCAGGCTCCAGTTGATCCCCATCTCGCGGGCGCGGTCGGTGTTGATGTCAATGATCATGGCCTCGATTTCGATCAACGCCGAGGGCACATCCAGTTGCGCGATCAAGCGCTCGTACACCGGCATCATCTCCGGCACATCACTCACCAGGATGGCGTTGAGCCGCGGGTCGGCCTGGATAGAAGGTCCGCTGCCTCGGCCTGACGTACGGGGTCTCGGCGCCGCACGCTCCAACGAAGGGGGCGGCGACGGCGAAGGCGTCAACGCACCCGACGCCCCCAACAGGGGTGCTGCGGCTAGCACAGACGCAGCGACCGCCGAAGGCGCGTCAGGGGCGCGCTCGCCGACCACGCTGTCCACGCCTCCCGCTGCCAAGGTCAACCGCAGCACACTGGCCAGGCCACGCTGCACGATGGTCTGGTCGCGGTAGGTGATGGGACGGTCGATCGCCGACGCATGCTGCAGTCGGAACACGCGGACCTGTCGCCCACCCCCGCCTCCCACCGACAACTGCTTCAAAGACTCCTCGACTAGGCTGACATAGCTGGCGGGGCCGGACACCATCAGGATGCCGTGATCCGGCAGCTCGCCCCAGCCAAAGCGCGGATCGACCACCCCAAGCGCGGTCAAGGTCGCGCGCACCTGGGTCAGACCCCCTCCGGGAATCGGCAGGCTTCGCGTGACCATGTCGCTGGCCTTGCTCACATGCAACACGCCCGCATGTGTGTACCAGGCAAAGCCGTACATGCCCCCCATACGCGAAAGAAACTCGGTCGGCGTGGCGGTGGTGAAACGCCCGGTCACCGTGCCACTCACCCCGGGCTGTATCGACAGACTCAAGTTGAAGCCGGCGGCGAACTCGGCGAGCACGGTCTCCAGGCGTGTGCCCTGCGCGAAATAGCTGTAGGCCGAGGCCGGCCAGGGCGGCGTGCCCGCCACTGCGCTGGCCGTCCACAGGCCCAAGCAGATCACCGCCTGGCGCCAGCCACAGCCCTGCGTCATGCGAAGTCGCACACGCGCCCACAAGCGCTTCATCCAAGGTTCATGCATGGCGCCGCCTGACCTCCTGGGCGCAGCGCTCCCGCCAGAACGCCTGCACACTCACAAAATCCGTCAACTCAGTTTCCAGTCGACGCAAATCGACAGGCGGCGTCAGTCCCTGCTGCAGCACCAGCCAAGAGGACGTGTCATCCAAGGCCAGACCGGCCGCAAAGCCACGCACAGTGGCCGCGGCAGTGCGCATCAGGCTCACCAGAACGTCCTCCCGCTGTCGAATCTCCAAGCGGTTCATGTCCACCAGCAAGGCCTGCATCACCAGTCGCCCCCCTGGAAACGGACGCAGCTGCACCCGGTACGCTGCATCGATGATCAGGCTGAGCGATCCATCCGCGAGGAAGGCGGACGGATCCAAGGCGTGACGCGCCACGTAGGCGGTCAAAACCGGATGCTGCGGGGATGCGAAGGCGGTATCGGCCATGACCTACTGCGCTGAACCCGGTTGACGCGCGAGCACGACCCGCAACACTTCGGCGACCGGCCCCAATAGGTCCTTGGGGATGTACTCGGACACGTTCCCACGGCGCATCAACTCCCAGGCCAAGGGGACGTTCTCCAAAATCGGCACACCCGCCTCACGCGCGGCACGCACCATGCGGGCAGCCAGAGCGCCCTCGCCCTTGCCCAGCAAGATCGGCAAAGCATCCTGGGTCGGCCGGTAGCGAATCGCCATAGCCAGGTGGATGGGGTTGGTAATCAGCACCGACGAGGAGCGCGCGCCGTTCACAGCCTCCTCCTGCAACATCTGCTGGTGCAGGTGCCGGCGCTCGTGCTTGATCTGAGGATCGCCCTCCTGCTCCTTGTACTCGCGCCGCACTTCGTCGATCGACATCATCTGCTGCTTCATGTAGTGATGCCGCTGCCAAGCGAAATCTGCTGCAGCGATCACGGCATAAGCTAGGCCAATCTGCATGAACATACTGGCCATCAGCGTGCCCAGCGCCACACCCACCCCCGCGATATCGCCTTGAGGCAAAGTCAAAAGCGTGGGCAGTTCGCTGCGCAGCGTCCAGAAAATGACTGCCGACAACACCACGATCTTCAGGATGGACTTGAGGAACTCCATGAGTCCTTTCTTGCCAAACATGTTCTGAACGTTCTGGACCATATTGAGCTTCTTGCCGGAGGGCTTGAGCGCCTTGAAGGCGAACAGCATGCCGGTCTGCGCCATCTCCACCACCAGACCGAGGACGATGACAATCAGGATGAACGGCATCACCAACACCACGAAGCCGCGCCCCATCTCGAACGCCAGCACATTCAGGGCCGCCTCAAACTCCATCGACATCAGGTTCGCCGGCATCACCATCATGTCGGCCAGGCGTCGAGCCATCGCGGGCGCATCCATCAACAAGTACCCCAGGAGCGCGGCCGTCAACACGGTCTGCGTTAGGTCCTTGCTGTGAGCGACCTGTCCTTCCTCGCGCGCTTTGCGCAGCTTGGTCGGGGTTGGTTTTTCGGTCTTCTCGCTCACCGGCCCTCCAGGGCGGGGGCCCGCCAGTGTCCTTCGAGAAGCCTCAGGGCCCCAGGCGTTTGCGACACGAGGTCATGGCTGTAATCCAGGATGGTCGAAAAATAAAGTATCAACACCAGAAAAGCCAAGGCGCTCTTGATCGGCATCGCAAGAAAGAACACCTGCAGCTGCGGCACAAAGCGACTCACCAGTGCCAGGCCCATCTCGGCCAGGAACATGGCCACGATCATGGGCGCGGACAGCAGCAAGCTCAGTTCAACTAATCGCAAGATCTGGTGAATCAGCACCGGCACCGACTCCGCACGAAAGTGCGGGAACCAGGTAAACACATCCCACAGCCGAAAACTCTCATACAAAACCTCCAGCATCAGCAAGAACCCACCGCTGATGAAGAAGAACACGATGAAGGCCTGGTTGAACAAAATCCCCAAAGGCGAGCTGTCGTTTCCCGTCAAGGGATTGAGGGTGCTGGAAATGCTGGCGCCACGCTGGTTGTCGACCAGAAAGCCCACCGCCTCGAAGGCCCAAAACGGCACGGCGATCAGGCAGCCCAAGACAAATCCGACAAAAGCCTCCTTGACCACAAGCAGCGCGATCTGCGTGGCATCCAGACCTGCGCTCTTGACCATGGGGATCAGGCTGGGCGCCACGACCAGCCCGAAACCGGCGGCCACGCAAAGTCGCAGCATCCCGGGCAGCACACTGCGCGGGAAGATCGGTAGCACCACAAATACGCCCAGGATCCGGGGCACGGTCCAGGCTAACGCGAGGAGGAAAGAGGTCAC
Source organism: Comamonadaceae bacterium (assembly GCA_947463025.1). Taxonomy (GTDB): domain Bacteria; phylum Pseudomonadota; class Gammaproteobacteria; order Burkholderiales; family Burkholderiaceae_C; genus Ramlibacter. Next base: position 2,969 of record CANHSE010000023.1, on the reverse strand, counting down.
ATCACCGATCGCAGTCGCACCCGGCATGGCGCACCTATCGACCCAGCCGGGGCAGCGCCTCCAGCACCACCACCGTGTAATTGAAAAGCTCCCCACCCACCCAACCCGCGGTGAGGGCCAGCGTGGCCATGACGGCAATCAGCTTGACCGCAAACGACAAGGTCTGTTCCTGCACCTGCGTCAGCGCCTGAAACAAGGAAAACAGCGTTCCCACCACTGAGGCCACGATGATCGGCGGCAATGACAACCAGAGCGTGAGGTACATCGCCTGGGTCAGGTAGAGGGTCAGATCAGCGATGTCCATTGCGCCTTAGGCATACGTCAGAACCAAGCCCTGGATCAATCGCGTCCAGCCATCTACCGCCACAAAGAGGAACAGCTTCAGGGGCAGGGTGATCGTGACGGGCGAGACCATCATCATTCCCAGCGCCAACAGAATGTTGGAGACGATCAGATCGATCACCAAAAAGGGCAGGTAAATCAAAAAGCCAATCTGGAAAGCCGACGTCAGCTCGCCCACCAGAAACGCCGGCATCAGCACCAGAAAATCATTGGGCTTGACGTCGGCAGCCATCTCGGGCCCCCAAATCTTCTGGGTGGTGCGAACGAAGAAATCGCGCTGCTCGGGCTTGCTGTTTTTTTCCAGGAAGGCGCGCATGGGCTCGGCGCCTTTGCGTACAGCGGCGATCACGCTTTCGACGCTCTTGGTGTTGACTGGCGACTTCAGCGCGGCCTCGTAGATACGCTGTCCGACCGGCGCCATGACATAGGCGGTGAGGATCAAGGACAGTCCATACAGCGCAATATTGGGAGGAATCTGCTGAACACCCAGGGCGTTTCGAAGCAGCATGATCACGATGGAGATCTTGAGAAAAGCTGTGGTCACGACCACAAAGGTCGGCACCAGAGCCAGCAGCCCAAACACCACCAGCAGCGAGACGGGATCGAGTGTGCTCATGGTGTGATTTCTTCGGAGGTCTCAGGCGCACTACGCGCGCGTGGGCGCGAGCTTGCACGCGTGCTGCGCGCAGGCTTGGCCGCTGGACGCTGGAAGAGGGATGTAATCGTGACACCCAGCTCGCCCTCGATATCCACCAGCTCGCCGGTCCCGATCAAGGCACCGTTGACCCGAAGGGAGACCGCACTGGACAAAGGCCTGGACAGTGTCAAGGGCTGTCCCACCTGCAAGGCCTGAAGCTCGCCGAGCGTCAAGGACAGCTCGCCCACATCGAAGACCACCTGGATGGGGAGGTGCTCCAGTGAACTCAACTCGGCCCGGGGCGCTGAATCTTCATCCTCGGGGGGCACAGTCCATCCTCGCTCCATGAATTGCTCGGTCACAGTGAGTTTCGGGCCCTGACGTTGCACCCGAAACCCCGTATTGCCCTGGGTCACCCAGAGTTGCCCATCTTCGTCAAGAAGTCGCACATCGAACAGGATCGTGTCGCGCGGCTTCAGGCGAGTGACTTCGTCCAGACCCAACCAGGTCATGCCGATCGCAGCCACCAGCGTCATCGGCAGTTCGTCCACCACCAGGTGATTGCGCGCAGGCCCACGGCCCGCTGCGTGGTCAGCCAAAAACAGCAGCCCCTGCATGCTGGTGGCCAGCTGCGCCCGCACCACCTCTTGGCCAGTCCGCAGCGCCATGGACAACGTATGCGGCAAGCTTCGGGGCTGCGCATCACCCGGCGCCCAGCGCTCCAGGCGCACCGGGTCACGCACGCCCTCCTGCAGGCGAGCGACCAGCGAATCGCAGGCGGCCTCGAACACCGCGTTGAAAAGCGGATGCGGAATCGCCGGAAGATCCAGTTGCCCAAAGCGCGCGCGCAGCCAGGCCTGGATCGCAGTTTCGGGAACTACCAGATCGAAGGGATGCCCGGACCAGGACAGACTGACCCACCACTCGCCCGGCCCCGCGGCAAGCTGCGCGTTCGGCGGCCAGGGGCGCAAGGTCAAACGCCAGGTCTGTCCGCCCCAGTCCAATGCCACATCTTGGGCGCTCTCAGCAAGCACACGCAAAGCCTGCACCTCGACCCGGGTCAGTCGCGCCAGCGGCAAAGCGATGGTCTCCTGCGTCATGCGATCCCCAGCACCTCGATCGCCCGGGGACGCAATGCCGGGTCAAGATCTGGATCCTCTTCTTCGGTCTGGACCCGCAGCAACAGATCGCGCCGGCACCGGCGCGCCATCTCGTTCGCCTCACGCTGCGCGATCTCACTGAGAACATGGCGAGACGCATCCACAGAGCAGATGAAATCCACCTGAACACGCCCGTTGGACTCCTGAAGCACCACCCGCACACCGGGCAGGACCGCCGGTTGGATATCGAACCGCACCTCCCGTTTGCCGTCGGTACCCTCACCGACCTGCAAACGGGTGACGGCCTGCTGCAGCCAGTCACTGACGGCGGCAGCTGCCGAGAGGGAAGATCGCTCGGGCGCTTGGGCCGAAGTCGGCAGCGGGACCTGCGACATCGGGAATGAATCGCTGGCGAGGAACACCGGCAGTACCGGTTCATCGCGACTTTGCCTGGGCGTTTCAGGATCTGGCTTAGGCGTTTCAAAGCGCGGCGTGATCTGAAAACGATCGTCGGCCTCTTTTTCGCGCGGCGTCAGGACTGGATCGGGGGTGCGATCGACGCTCACGAGCGGGACGTGCTCGACTCGTTGGCTTGGTAGTGGGCCGATCGGCACTTCTGTGTCAGCAGGCGCGGACACAGAAGCGGAGCGAACAGGGCCTGGTGCCGTCGACGGCAAAACTATCACCGGCGCGTCCTGGGGAATTGATCTCTCAGCGCCAAGGGGATTGGCAGAAGCCCACGATTCAGAAAAAACAGGCGAAAGCCTCGTAGGCGTAGGCGTAGGCGTAGGCGTAGGCGTAGGCGTAGGCGTGGGCGTGGGCGTGGGCGTGGGCGTGGGCGTGGGCGTGGGCGTGGGCGTGGGCGTGGGCGTGGGCGTGGGCGTGGGCGT
>CANHSE010000022.1 GCA_947463025.1 Comamonadaceae bacterium | reverse complement strand
GAAGCCGTGCACATTGACCTGCGTGGGCGTCTTGCGGCCCGAGAACTGCAGCATGGCGGGCCAGAACAAGGTGTGGAAGTACACGATGTCCTTGCCGATGAAGTGCACCTGTTCGACCGCCGGGTCGGCGATGAACTGCTCGAAGCTGGCGTCGGTGCGCGAGGCCTCATGCCAGTGCGCCTTGGCCTGGCCCTTGTCGAAGTGGTTCTTGAGGCTGGCCAGATACCCCACCGGCGCGTCGAGCCAGACGTAGAAATACTTGCCCGGCGCGTCCGGGATTTCGATGCCGAAATAGGGGGCTTCGCGCGAGATGTCCCAGTCGGCCATGCCGGCGTCAAACCACTCGCTGGCCTTCTTGGCCATCTCGGTTTGGAGGCGGGCTCGGCCACTGCCGTTGACGCTCGGGTCTTGCGTCCAGGTCTTGAGGAAGTCGACCACCTTCGGGTTGGACAGCTGGAAGAAGAAATGCTCGGAGCTGCGGATCTCGGGCTTGGCGCCGGTGAGCGTGGAGTAGGGCGCGATCAGGTCGGTGGGGGCATAGACCGCGCTGCACACCTCGCAGCTGTCGCCGTATTGGTCTTTGGCGTGGCAAGTGGGGCACTCGCCCTTGATGTAGCGATCGGGCAGGAACATGCCCTTGACTGGGTCGTAGAACTGCTCGATGGTGCGGGTGGCGATCAGGCCGTTGGCCTTGAGCGCGCGGTAGATGTCCTGGGCCAGCGCAGTGTTCTCGGGGCTGTCGGTGGAATGCCAGTTGTCAAAGCGCACATGAAAGCCGTCCAGGTATTGCTGGCGGCCGGCGGCGATTTCGCCCACGAACTGCTGCGGCGTCTTGCCTGCCTTTTCGGCGGCGATCATGATTGGCGCGCCATGCGCGTCGTCGGCGCCCACGAAATGCACCATATGCCCCTGCATGCGCTGGAACCGCACCCAGATGTCGGCCTGGATGTACTCCATGATGTGGCCAATGTGGAACTTGCCGTTGGCGTAGGGCAGGGCGGTGGTGACGAAGAGCTTGCGCTTGGACATGGTTTTTTCGCTCGGAACCGGCCATTTTAGGCGCGCTGGGTAAACTGACTCGTTATTCCATTCAGACTGAGCATGGCGACTTCCGACATCACCGCACCGCTCCTGGCCGCCCTGGGCGCGGTCAAGGACCCCCACACCGGCCAGGATTACGTGAGCGCCAAGGCCCTGAAGAACCTCAAGGCCGAGGGCGGCAAGGTGTCGTTCGACGTCGAGCTGGCTTATCCGGCCCAGAGCCAGCACGCGGCCCTGCGCCAGGCCCTGACGGCCGCCGCACGCAGCGTGCCGGGCGTCAGCGAGGTCGCCGTGAACATCGCCACCCGCGTCACCGCGCATGCGGTGCAGCGGGGGGTGCAGTTGCTGCCCCGGGTGAAGAACATCGTCGCCGTGGCCTCGGGCAAGGGCGGCGTGGGCAAAAGCACCACCGCCGCCAACCTGGCCCTGGCCCTGGCCGCCGAGGGCGCGTCAGTGGGCCTGCTCGATGCCGACATCTACGGCCCGAGCCAACCCATGATGATGGGAATCGAAGGCCGGCCCGAGAGCGAGGACGGCAAGACGATGGACCCGCTGGAAAACTACGGCGTGCAGGTCATGTCCATCGGCTTCCTGATCAACCCCAACGAGGCCATGATCTGGCGCGGCCCCATGGCGACCCAGGCCCTGGAGCAGTTGCTGCGCCAGACCAACTGGCGCGACCTCGATTACCTGATCGTGGACATGCCCCCGGGCACCGGGGACATCCAGCTCACGCTGTCGCAGCGCGTGCCCATGACGGGCGCGGTCATCGTCACCACACCGCAGGACATCGCGCTGCTCGATGCGCGCAAGGGCGTGGCCATGTTCGACAAGGTCGGCGTGCCGATCCTGGGCCTGGTGGAGAACATGGCGGCCCACGTCTGCACGAACTGCGGCCACATCGAGCATATCTTTGGCGAAGGCGGTGGCCAGCGTTACGCGGCCGAGCGCGGCATCGATTACCTGGGTGCCTTGCCCCTGGACATGGCCATTCGCCTGCAAGCTGATGGCGGCAAGCCCACGGTGGTGGCGGACCCCGACGGCCAGGTGGCTGGCCTGTACAAGTCCATGGCCCGCCAGGTGGCGATCAAGATCGCAGCCAAGGCCAAGGATTTTTCCTCGCGCTTTCCCACCATCACGGTTTCAAAGGACACCTGATGCAGCAGGCGCCGGTTCGTATTCATCGCGCGAGCGACCGCACCGGCCACCTCAAGGGCCGGCAGGTCGATGCGTCCAGCCTGGACGAGGTGCGGGCCCTCATCGGCCTGCGCCCCGAAGGCGGTCATGCGCGTGACCTGCTGATCGAGCATCTGCATCGCCTCAACGACCACTGGCATGGCCTGCAGCCGCGCCACCTAGCCGCTTTGGCCCAGGAGATGAAGCTGCCGATGGCCGAGGTGTTCGAGGTCGCGAGCTTCTATCACCACTTCGAGATCCTCCAAGACGGCGAGGCGGGCCCCGCACTCACGGTGCGTGTGTGCGACGGGCTGCCTTGCGAGATGGCGGGCGCGCGCGACTTGATGCAGCGGCTGCCGGCCTTGCTCGGGCCGCAGGTGCGGGTGATTCCTGCGCCGTGCATCGGCCGCTGCGAACAGGCGCCGGCGGCGCAGGTCGGGCAGCGGGCCGTGCCGCATGCGAGTCAAGACCGTGTGGTTCAGGCCGTGGCGGGTGCCGAGGTGGCGCCCGTGCCCCAGACCCTGGGCTACGACGCTTACCGCGCGCAGGGCGGTTATGCGATAGCGGCCGCTGTGGTGCGCGGCGAGCGTGATGCCGAGTCGGTGATCACCGCCCTGGAGCATGCCGGCCTGCGAGGCCTGGGCGGTGCGGGCTTTCCGGCGGGGCGCAAGTGGCGCATCGTGCGCGAGCAGCCCGCGCCCCGTTTGATGGCCGTGAACATCGACGAGGGCGAGCCCGGAACCTTCAAGGACCGCCATTACCTCGAGCGCGATCCGCACCGCTTTCTCGAGGGCATGCTGATCGCCGCCCATGTGGTGGGCGTGCAGGCCGTCTACATCTACCTGCGCGACGAATACCACGATGCCCGCGCCATGCTGCAATCCGAGCTGGCACGCCTGCAGGCCGATCCGCCCTTTGCCTTGCCCGCGATCCATCTGCGTCGTGGCGCGGGCGCCTACATCTGCGGCGAAGAGTCGGCCATGATCGAAAGCATCGAGGGCAAGCGCGGTGAGCCGCGTCTGCGCCCGCCCTACATCGCGCAGGTGGGATTGTTCGGACGTCCCACGCTGGAACACAACTTCGAGACCCTGTATTGGGTGCGCACGTTGCTGCAAGACGGCCCGCAGGTGTTTGCCAGCCAGGGCCGTCATGGCCGCCAGGGCCTGCGCTCCTTCAGCGTCAGCGGTCGGGTGCGTGACCCCGGGGTGAAGCTCGCGCCCGCGGGCATTACCTTGCGCGAGTTGGTCGACGAATACTGTGGCGGCATGGCGCCGGGCCACACCCTGTATGGCTACCTGCCGGGCGGGGCGTCTGGCGGCATCTTGCCGGCGCGCCTGGCCGATGTGCCCTTGGACTTCGACACCTTGCAGCCGCATGGCTGCTTCATCGGCTCGGCGGCCGTGATCGTCCTGGGGCAACACGATCGCGCGCGTGACGCGGCCCTGAACATGATGCGTTTCTTCGCCCACGAAAGCTGCGGCCAGTGCACGCCCTGCCGCGTCGGAACCGAGAAGGCGGCGCGCCTGATGCAGGCGCCGCACTGGGACCATGCCACCTTGAGCGACCTGGGCCAGGTGATGGCCGACGCGTCCATCTGCGGGCTGGGCCAGGCCGCGCCCAATCCGATTCGTTGCGTACAAACCTATTTCCCCGATGAAGTCGCCTGACCTGCCCCTGGTGTCGTTTCGCCTGGATGGACATGAGGTCCAGGCGTTGCAGGGTGAGACCGTGCTGCAGGCGGCCGATCGCCTGGGCGTGCGCATTCCGCGCCTGTGCTACAGCGAGGGCCTGCGTCCCGATGGCAATTGCCGCGCCTGCATGGTCGAAGTGGCGGGCGAGCGCGTGCTGGCCCCCAGTTGTTGCCGCGCGGTCACGCCGGGCCTGGACGTTCAGACTCGCAGCGAGCGCGCGACGAAAAGCCAGCAGATGGTGCTGGAGATGCTGCTGGCGGATCTGCCGGCGCAAGGCTACAAGTGGAATGACGGTCCCGCGGATACAGGGCATGGCGATGCAAAGTCCCACACGCCGGGCCAGCACGGTGAGTTGAGCGCCTGGGCCGACGAACTGGGGGTCACGCCGCGCGCGTCCCTGGTCGCCCTGCGCCGCGAGGCACCGGCCCCGGATCTGTCGCATCCCGCGATGGCGGTGAACCTCGACGCCTGCATCCAGTGCACGCGCTGCGTGCGCGCCTGCCGCGAGGAACAAGTCAATGACGTGATCGGCTACGCGCGCCGCGGCGCCGACAGCCAGATCGTGTTCGACCTGTCCGATCCCATGGGGGCTAGCACCTGCGTGGCCTGCGGCGAATGCGTGCAGGCCTGCCCCACCGGTGCCCTCATGCCCAAGACGATGGTGGGCTCGCAGGCGGTGGACCGCGAGGTCGATTCGGTCTGCCCCTTCTGCGGCGTGGGTTGTCAATTGACCTACCAGGTGCGTGACGAGCGCATCGTCGGTGTGCAGGGGCGCGATGGCCCCGCCAACCAGGGGCGCTTATGCGTCAAGGGCCGCTTTGGCTTTGATTACGCGCACCACCCCGATCGCCTCACCCGCCCGCTGATACGCAAACCGGGCGTGCCCAAGGACGCCCAGGGGACGCGCGACCCCGCGCGCTGGCAAGAGGTGTTTCGCGAAGCCAGCTGGGACGAAGCCCTGGACTTCGCGGCCGGCCGCCTGAAGGCGCTGCGAGACAACCATGGCCCCAAGTCGCTGGCGGGCTTTGGCTCGGCCAAGGGCACCAACGAAGAGGCCTACCTCTTTCAAAAGCTGGTGCGCACCGGTTTTGGCAGCAACAACGTCGACCACTGCACCCGCCTGTGCCATGCCTCCAGCGTGTCGGCGCTGCTCGAGGGCGTGGGCTCCGGGGCGGTCAGCAACCCGGTGGGTGATGTGTCGCAGGCCGAGCTCGTGATCATCATCGGCGCTAACCCCACGTCCAACCACCCGGTGGCCGCGACCTGGATGAAGAACGCGGCGCGCCAGGGCACCAAAATCGTGCTGGCCGATCCGCGCATCACCGACATCGGCCGTCATGCCTGGCGCACCTTGCAGTTTCGCCCCGACACCGATGTGGCCCTGCTCAACGCGATGATTCACACCATCCTCCAAGAGGGCCTGGCCGATCGAGACTTCCTCGCGCAGCGCGCGAGTAACTTCGAGGCCTTGCAGGCCAGCGTTGCGTCGTTCTCGCCCGAGGCGATGGCGCCGGTGTGTGGCGTGCCCGCAGCGCAGATTCGCGAGGTGGCGCGCGCCTTTGCGCAGGCGAAGTCCGCCATGATCCTTTGGGGCATGGGCGTGAGCCAACATGTGCATGGCACCGACAACGCGCGCTGCCTGATCGCGCTGTGCGCGGTAGCCGGCCAGATCGGTAAACCGGGCAGCGGCCTGCATCCGCTGCGGGGGCAAAACAATGTGCAAGGGGCGAGCGACGCCGGCCTCATCCCCATGATGTTCCCCAACTACCAGCGGGTGGACCAGGCCGACGCACACGCGTGGTTTGAAAAATTCTGGGGCACGCGCCTGGACGGCCATCCGGGCTACACGGTGGTCGAAATCATGCACAAGGCCCTGGCGCCCGACACCGACCCGCACAAGGTGCGCGGCATGTACGTGCAGGGCGAGAACCCCGCCATGAGCGATCCGGATTTGAACCATGCGCGCGCTGCGCTGGCTGCATTGGAGCACTTGGTGGTGCAGGACATCTTCCTGACCGAGACCGCTTGGTTGGCCGATGTTGTCTTGCCCGCCACCGCCTGGCCCGAGAAAACCGGCACCGTCACCAATACCGACCGTACCGTGCAACTGGGCCGCCAGGCGATCGATCCGCCTGGCGACGCGCGCCCTGACCTGGCCTTGATCCAGGAGATGGCGCAGCGCATGGGGCTGGTCTGGTCTTACCCCGGGGACCATGCAGGGGTCGCCGCGGTCTATGAGGAAATGCGCCAGGCCATGCACGGCGCGATCGCGGGGATTTCGTGGGCGCGGCTCGAGCGCGAAGGCGCCGTCACCTACCCGTGTCTGAGTGAAGACGACCCGGGCCAGCCGGTGGTGTTCACCGATCACTTCCCGACCGACGATGGCCGCGTGCACCTCGTGCCCGCGCAGATCGTGCTGGCCGATGAACGCCCCGACGCCGACTACCCGCTGGTCCTGATCACGGGCCGTCAACTCGAACACTGGCATACCGGCAGCATGACCCGGCGCAGCGCGGTGCTCGATGCGATCGAGCCGGTAGCGACCGCCTCGCTCAATGGCCGTGAGCTGGCTCGTATGGGCTTGGTGGCGGGCCAAATGGCGCGCCTGCAATCGCGCCGCGGCGAAGTTCGCTGCCATGTCCGCCGCGACGACGGCACGCCCGATGGCACCGTGTTCATGCCCTTCGCCTATGCCGAAGCCGCCGCCAACCTGCTCACGAACGCGGCCCTGGATCCGGTGGGCAAGATCCCCGAGTTCAAGTACTGCGCGGTGCGCTTGCAGGCGGCCAGCTAGGCGGCGGCATGAATCTGCCTCACCTGACCGATGCCCGCGCGCCTCTGGTGCGCGAAGTCGATGCCGTCGACGAGCATGGCCAGGCGCAGCGCGTGCAGATCCCCGCCGAGCGCGATCTCACCGTCTATGTGGACAAGCGCGAGCTCGTCACGCTCATGACCCTGGGTGCGCGGCCCGAGTGGCTGGTCCTGGGCTACCTGCGCAATCAGCGGTTCGTGACCTCGCCGCAGCATGTCGAGTCCATCACCGTGGATTGGGAAGTTGGGGCTGCCGCTGTCAAGACCCGCAGCGGCATCGACCGAATCGAGGAGCGAACAGCCCGACGCGTGGTCACCACCGGCTGCGGCCAGGGCAGCGTCTTTGGCGCGCTGATGGACGATGTGCAGTCCATCGCTTTGCCGCAGGCACGCCTCACGCAGGCGCAGCTGTATGCGCTGGTCAACGTGATCCGTTTGCAGGAAAGCACGTACAAGTCGGCGGGTTCGGTACACGCCTGCGCCTTGTTTCATGGCAGCCAGATGCAGGTCTTTGTCGAAGACGTGGGCCGACACAATGCCATCGACACCATCGCCGGCTGGATGTGGATGCACGGGGTGGACACCACGGTCGCCACGCCGGATACCCCCTATGTCTTTTACACCACGGGGCGTCTGACCAGCGAGATGATCATCAAGTCGGCGCAGATGGGGGTGGCTTTGGTGGTTTCGCGAAGCGGAATCACCCAGATGGGTCACCAGATCGCGCAGCAACTGGGCTTGTGCGCCATCGGACGGGCTACGAACAAGCACTTTCTTTGCTACAGCGCGCCCGAGCGCCTGCTGCTACAGCCTGAACTCGCGGCATCGCGCCTATCGCCCTAGGGGCCTTGCGAATTCGGGTAAGGTCGCCCGATGATCTCCCGTCCTGCGAGTGTTTCTTTCTGGCGCCTGGGTGCGCGCATGCTGTGGCGCGACCTGCGTGCCGGCGAGCTGCGCCTGTTGGTGATGGCTGTTTTGCTGGCGGTGGCGGCTTTGGCGGCGGTGGGTTTTTTCGCCGACCGGCTCAAGGGCGGGCTGTCGCGCGATGCACGTCAGCTGCTGGGGGGCGATGCGGTCGTCTCCAGCGACAACGCCTTGCCACCGGCCTTTGCCGAGCGCGCGCGTGCCCTGGGCTTGCAGGCTGCGAGCACGCTGGGCTTTCCCACGATGGCGCGTGCCGCCGATGCCCAGGGCGGCGCCACCCGGCTGGTCGCTCTCAAGGCGGTCGACGCGGGCTACCCGCTGCGCGGGCAGTTGACGATTGCGCCCGCGCAGGAGGCGCCGGCTACGCCGGCACGGGGTATTCCATCGGCCGGCCAGGCCTGGGTCGATGCCTCCTTGCTGGATGCCTTGCAATTGCAGGTGGGCGATACGCTCTTGCTGGGGGATGCCACCCTGCGCATCACCCAGGTGCTGGTGACCGAGCCTGATCGCGGTGCGGGCTTCATGAGTTTTGCGCCGCGCGTGATGATCTCCCAGGCGGATCTGGATGCCACCCGTCTGGTGCAGCCGGCCAGTCGCCTCAATTACCGGCTCGCAGTGGCCGGACCGGATGCGGCCGTGGCCCGCTTCACCGACTGGGCCAAGGGACAGATCCAGACGGGCGATTTGCGTGGCGTGCGCCTGGAGTCGTTCGAAGCTGGGCGCCCTGAGATGCGCCAGACCCTGGATCGTGCCGAGAAATTCCTGAACCTCGTCGCCTTGCTCTCGGCGCTTCTGAGCGCCGTCGCCGTGGCCCTGGCCGCGCGTGCCTTTGCTGCCAGCCACCTCGATGACTGCGCCATGCTGCGGGTGCTGGGCCAGCCTCAGCGCCGCATCGCGCTGGCCTATGCCTTCGAGTTTGGCGTGGTCGGCCTGTTCGCCAGCGTGTTGGGTATCGCCCTGGGCTGGGCCGTGCACTTCGTGTTCGTGGTCCTGCTGGCGGGGTTGGTGGAGGCCAGCTTGCCGCTGCCAGGAATGTGGCCGGCTTTCTTCGGCGTGGGCATGGGCCTGACCCTGCTGCTTGCCTTCGGTCTGCCCCCTGTGCTGCAACTGGCAAAGGTGCCGCCCCTGCGTGTGATTCGCCGCGACCTGGGGGGTCTGCAGCCGGCATCCGCCGGCGCATTGGGTCTGGGGGTGGCAGGGTTCGTGGTCTTGCTCCTGGCGGCGAGCAGCGACCTCAAGCTGGGCGGTATTGCCGTCGGTGGTTTCGCCCTCGCTGTGCTGCTGTTCGCCGGCTTGAGTTGGGTGGCGGTGAAGTCGCTGCGACGCATGGTCAACGAGGCCACCGCACCGCGTTGGCTGGTGCTGGCCACCCGCCAGGTGTCGGCGCGGCCGGTGTATGCGGTGGTGCAGGTCAGCGCCTTGGCCGTGGGCCTGCTGGCCCTGGTGCTGCTGGTGCTTTTGCGCACCGACTTGATCGACAGCTGGCGCCGCGCCACACCGCCCGATGCACCCAATCGCTTCGTGATCAACGTCATGCCCGATCAGGCGCAGGCTTTTCGGGGGATGCTCGATGAGGCGGGCGTGCGTGGTTACGACTGGTATCCCATGATTCGCGGGCGCCTGATCGCCATCAATGGGCGCACGGTCGGCCCCGATGATTTCCAGGAGGAGCGTGCGCGCCGCTTGGTCGATCGCGAGTTCAATCTCTCACACAGCGCGGCGCCACCGCCGCACAACCAGGTCACCGACGGTCGCTGGCAACCCGAGGAGGCCGGTGCCGTGAGCGTGGAGGAGGGTCTGGCCAAGACGCTCGGGCTCAAGATGGGCGACACGATGGTGTTCGACATCGGCGGTATCCGCAGCGAGGCGCGTATCACGTCCCTGCGCAAGGTCGACTGGGGTTCACTGCGCGCGAATTTCTTCGTGATGTATCCGGTCAGTCAACTGGCCGATGTACCGGTCACCTATATGGGCGCCTTTCGCGCGCCCGAGCGCAAGGGCTTTGATAACGCGCTGGTGCGGGCCTTTCCCAACGTAACCAATGTCGACATGTCGGCCACGCTGCGCCAGGTGCAGGGTGTATTGGACAAGGTAATCCGCGCGGTGGAATTCTTGTTTGGTTTCACGCTGGCCGCGGGTCTGGTGGTGTTGTTCGCCGCCGTCACCGCCACACGCGAAGAGCGTGCGCGCGAGTTCGCGGTGATGCGCGCGGTGGGCGCGCGTTCGTCTTTGTTGCGCCAGGTGCAGCGCGCGGAGCTGGTGGGCGTGGGTCTCTTGGCGGGCTTCTTGGCCAGCTCGGTGGCGATGGCGGTGGGCTGGGGGCTGGCGCGCTATGCCTTTGACTTCGAATGGCGTGCTTCGCCTTTTGTGCCGGTTTTGGGAGCGCTGGCGGGTGCGGCGTTGGCGCTGGCTGCGGGGTGGTGGGGGCTGCGGGGGGTGATCACACGGCCCGTGGTGGAGACATTGCGCAAGGCACCGCAGTAGCCTGCGGGCTCGTCATCGACCCGGGGTCAATCGCTCGACGGGGATGATGTAGTTCACGGCGGCCCCCTCCGATACGAAGAGCGCAGCTTGCCATCGCTGCAGCTCAGCTAAGTTCCTGTTGGCTCGGCACTCGATGTGCGTGACCCTGCTATCTGGACCTATGACGGGGCGGATAAACCGCAATTGCGCCTCGCGGCAAGTCTGCGACGTTGGCATGTCTGGCCCTGTCACCTCAAGCCAGGCAGCCCCTTGCAGTCGGCCGATCGGGTCGGCGGGCGATAAGGCCGGTGCAGGCGCGCCGGCTGGCACCAAGGGTGCCGGACCTGGCACGGTGCGCGTGGCGACGTCATCGACCGGAACCAATACCAACTGGTGGCCTGCGGGGATCGTCAGCCCGGTCGTTGAAGGCCTGGAATTCGGATCGACCAGATTCCCGCGCAAGTGTTCGGGAACATCAGGGCTGGAGCAGACCATGAAGCCCGAGTTCGTGTCCCGCGCCAGCGGAATCAATTGCACGCCTTCCCATGTCGGCCGGGACCTGCCATCCATCGGCTCGACGCCCTTCCCGTCTCGCTGCAGCCGGGTGGAACTGAGGAGGCTCAAGGAAGCACTCTCTGTCCCGCCCTTTTTTTTCACCAATGCGCCTTGTATCGCGTCCTTGTCGGCCCAGTTCGACGTCGTTGCTGCTTGCAAGGCTCTGCCGAGCCATCCACCGATAGGGGATGCCGTCGGGAAGGCTTCCAGCTTGGATGTCAGCAGCTTTTCGAGATCGATCCCGAGCCCCTTGAGAATTGCCGCTGTCTCGCTTTTCTCGAGACGCGCGTCCAAGATGGCCGTGGCCATGGCCAGTGCCATATCCGTATCACCTGCCTCGCACGCCTGTTGAGCGAGAGGCGTGTGCCGCAAGCGTTCCCAGAAGCTTGTTTCGTTTGGGTGCTTCTCAAAGCCGGCGACCAAGGCGGCTTTTTCAGCGTCAGTGAGCACCTTGGACAAGGCGATCTCGTGGACAGCTGCATAGGTGCTCTCCAGGCGCGCTGGCTGGGCTTGGTAGCGTCCCTCGGCAAACCGCGCACCCATCTGCAAAGGCCCGAAGGCGGAGTCGGCCAGCAGGCTCCATTGATCATGCTTGGGAAGTCGATCCGATGTCACGCCAGCGATCAAACGGGTCACGGGCGCAATCTGGGTCGGATCCGTTGCAGCGGAGCGAACGCCGTAGCGAAGATAAAGCTCAAAAAGAAACTTGGCGTAATCGTTCGCTTGGAACTTGGGGAGTTCCGAGAAAGTGAATCGAAGAAAAGGCGCAGCGGCTGACGGCTCGTTTTCAAAGTACCGGTTCAGTCTGGCGAGCTTGTGGGATGCAGTTTCCAGGTCGGTGACGCCTTTCACCGCGCACCGACATAGCTCTAACATGAACGCGGGCCCGTGGTATTTCAGAAAGTCCACGAACTTCGGGATCGACTGGAGGCTTTCAAGAATATCTGTAATGCCGTGACGCTCAGGAGGCGTCCTTGCTCCGGCGCCGACGCGGGTTCCCGCGGTGCCTAGGACGTACATGAAGAGCGAATTCCGCGAGTCAGACTCGTCAACACCAACCCCTTGCGAGGGGGCGTGATAGGCGCGATGCCAAATCCTGTCGGTCAGGGGCTTGATGCTTTGCGCATTCACATCGTGCAAGGTTTGGAAATCGAGGCGAGGGGCAGTGCGGGTTGCGTTCGGGTCATAAAAGCGCGCCGTGTAAGCGCGCGTGTCGCCAGCGGCCCCCGTCTTGGCCTGTAATTCAAGAGCCATCACGTGATTGAAGGATACGAGGAGAATGTGCCGCACTGACCCTGGCGGCATGGATTCGAATTGGCGGGAAAGTGCGGACGAAAAACCATTGCCTGTCGTGATCGCCACCAGATTTTCCGGCTCTATTGCCCTGTCGTAGATCATCTGGATGTCTGGCGGGAGGCTGTTGGAGATAGCCTTCGCGCTGGCGAACGACTTGAAGGAAAAGTGCATGCGCGGTGCGCCATCGTCTGACTTGGCATCGCGCTTGTGTTGAAGATAGCTTTGACGCTCAAGCAGGAAGGCTGTCGCCAAGTGCCGGCACACAGCCGGAGAGCGTCTGCCATTTGAATCTGGAGCCAGGGTGCCTTCACCATTGAGGTTCATCGATGGATCCATGCCCGTCGCAGGGTGAGGATGGTGCATGACCCCGCCAAGCCGAACCTTGCGTGCGGGCTGTGAGTCCGGCGTTGCTCCGATCCAAACGACATACTTCTCAACTTGCGCCGTGGGCTCCTTGGCCATGACCCGCGTCCCTTCCGATATCCAGATGACTCGCTCCTCACGCGAGTCAGAACGACCTTGAAGATCCGATTCGGGCAGTCGCACTTTCACGGTCAGATCGATGCTTCCATTTGGCGTGAGTGGGCGCAGGTCCAGGGGCTCACGTCCCCGAGGGGCTGCCACCTCGAGGTATTCGAGCGTTCCCAAAGTGCCGATGCCCCGCAACAAGGCGGGGAGGTATGGCCCTATCGGGCCAGGGAGCGTGACAGCCTGAATGCCGCGAAGGGGTTGGCCGGCCTCATACTGCAAGGCCTTTGCGTAAGCCTGTAGCAAAGGCCAGATGCGTTCAGCCTTTTGCTTGCCGAGTTTCTGGATGAGCTTCAGGTCGCGCTCAGTGAGCGTCAAGTGATGGGGGCTTGCTCCAAGCAGCGTGTCCAGGGCGCTTGTGTATCTCGTGGCGTACTGCTCCGCATCGTGGGGCGTCGATTTTCCGTCCGAGAGCTTGATCGCAAAGAGGGTCTGGAAGACATCGTCGTAGGCCTTTTGCAAGGACTCAGACACCTCGTTCTGCTGAGCAAAAGTTGTTGCCAGTTCGTCTTCGGATTTCCGTTCCCGAACCTCGGGGGTGGGGGGTCGATACAGTGGGCTGGCGTGATGCATGGGCCTCTCCTTTTCAGGAAGAGCACATGTGTCGGCCCACGGCCTGGCGCAATCATCTGCTCTTCAGTAGAGAGACCGAGAGTCACCTACTTCTCAGCAGAAGTAAAGGATGTTGTCGAGCTGCCAGAGCGTTCGGTTCTTCAGACTCCGCCGGAGGCCGCATACAACACCGCCGGAAACGTCGTGAGCCAGGCCCAAAAGAACCGGTTCAGACCGAAGTGCCAGAACACCAGAAAGTGAAACACCGCCGCTACGCCGCAGAACACAGCGGCCAGGCGCACATCGATCAAGGCCAGCGGGAAACAACCTTCCCACACGGTAAACGCCCAGGCGCAAACCCGGGCGACCGCAGGCCGGCGAAACAGGCTGTCCGCTGCCAGCGGCCCGTAGATCCCCGTATCCAGAAAAAAAGGCAGGGCGCGTCCCGAGCGCCACTCGGGTCGTAGCAGCTTGACCCACCCTGACATGAAATACGAGGTGAGCGCTTGCAAGGTCACGTACCAAAGACCCGCGCGCCAACCTTGCGCCATGCCCGCGTGCGCGCCTACGCCATACGCGATCAAGAGGCCCGTCAGTCCGACCAGCGTCATGAAATCACTGCCGCCATTGAAGGCCCCACGCCAGCGAAACAACAGCAAGACCGCGATCACGAATAGCAGCACCGCGCCCGCCAGCGGCAGGTAGCCGGCCATGAGCAGCACCGCCAGCGCCGCCCGCAGCCACAACAGGGACAGGTAGGCCGCAGGCTGAAACACGACATCCAACAGCGGCCGCAGCCACGCCGGGCGCATCGGCACCTCGCTGCGCTGGATCGTCCAGTCACCCACCCGATCCAAAGCCTGTACACGCACTTGCTCCAGCGACTGCAGCAGCAGGCTCCATCCCAGCAGAATCTCGAAGGCGCGTGCCGCGTCCGTCAGTGTCATGGGGTCAGCACCGGGGATTGCAGCATGCACAGCGCTTCTTCGCCCTGTGGGGAATCGAGCCGCAGCTCGAACTGGTAGGCGTATGCCGTGGCTGGCAGGGCCGCATGTGCGAGCCGTGCGACCAGCTGGTAGCTCACGCACTCGCGTACATCGGCGCCTTCAGGCAGGTCATTGATATCGGCGGCGAGGTGGTCCACCAGGTTCTGGTGGGACAGCGCCAGGTTCACGTCGGCGTTGTGGACCAGATGCCACAGCCGGCGCGCGCGTCGCGGGTACACCTGCTGCCAGATCCCCCACTCGCCGGACTCGGACCGCCCGCGTACGTACAGGCGTGGTGGCCGACCCACTGCGTGATAGAACTTCCAGTTCGGGAAGAAGGCCCTCAGGAAAAACAGCCATGGCCCCTGCACGATCTGCTTTTGCCGGCGCAGCGCCCACACCAGCAGCGCCACATACGCGACGAACAGCAGCAGCGTCACGAGCACAGTGGGCGATGGCGTCATGGGGTCATCGGCACCTCAGGGCAGCTCGGCGTCGCGCATGCGGCCCATGATCACACTGGCGCGATTGGCGAGGTACTCCGACTGCGGCAGCTTCTCGAAATAGCGCGGACGCGGCAGCATCACGGCCAGCCGCGCGGCCTCGTAAGGGGTCAGACGTGCCGCGCTCTTGCGAAAGTAATGCTGCGCCGCCGCCTCGGCGCCGAACACGCCCTCGCCCCATTCGACGTGGTTCAGATAGATCTCGAGGATCCGCTCCTTGGTCAGGAAGGTCTCCAGGGCGAAGGTCAGCACCATTTCCTGGCTCTTGCGCACCAGGGTGCGCTCGCCCGAGAGCAACAGGTTCTTGGCCAGTTGCTGTGTGATGGTGGAGCCGCCCACGATCTTGGGTGGACGCTGCGCCTGGGCCTTGCCTTGCGCGCGCCGGGCCGCTTCGGCTTCGGCCTTGGCATTGCGTTGCCAGGCTTTCTCGATCGCCTCCCAATCCACGCCGTCGTGGTTGACGAAGCTGTCATCCTCGGAGGTGATGACCGCGCGTTTGAGGTGATCGGAAATCCGCGCATAGGGCGTCCACTGCTGGCGCCAGCGCAGGCCGGTGGGTTTCTGGGTGGCGATACGCCAGGCCTCCGAGCGCTCGAAGGTGCTCGATTGCGGATCCACCACCGCCATGAGCGCGATGCGCAGCACGAAAAAAAGCTGCAATCCCAAGACCGCGATGACCAACAGCAGGAGCCAGCGTCCGATCGCTTTCATGCCTGGGGCGTCTCCAACAGCGCGCGCAACTCGGACAGCACCTGGCTGGCCGGGGGCATCACCCCACGCCAGATGGAGAAGGACTCGGCCGCCTGCTCCACCAACATGCCCAGGCCGTCGCGCGCCTGCGCCCCATGCTGGCGTGCCCAGTCCAGGAAGGCCTGGGCGCGCGGCCCATACATCAGGTCGCAGGCCAGCGTGCCCGCGCGCAGCGCGGTGGGCGCGATCGGCGCAGATTTACCAGTCAGGCTGCTGGCGCTGGCGTTGATCACGATGTCGTAGGCCGTCCCCACGTCATCGAGTCCGCAGGCCGATAGCGCCACGCCGTGTTGGCGGGCCAGGTTGGCATGTCGGGCGGCGAGTGCGTGCGCCTTGTCGGGGCTGCGGTTGGCGATGATCAGGGCCGCGGGTCCGGCTTGCAGCAGCGGTCCCAGCACCCCCGCACCTGCACCGCCCGCGCCCACCAGCAAGATGCGACGGCCCGCCAGCGGCACCCCGGCGTTGACGGTGATGTCTCGCACCAGGCCGACGCCATCGGTGTTATCGCCAAAGAGCGACTCGCCATCCAAGCGCAAGGTGTTGCACGCGCCGGCCAGCGTGGCGCGCTCGGACAGGCGCATGCCCGGCAAGGCGGCGGCCTCGAACTTGAAGGGCACGGTCACATTGCAGCCCCGGCCCCCCTTGGCGCGCAGGGCCTGCACCGCCGATGCAAAACCATCGAGGGGCACCAGCCAGGCTTCATAGGTCAGCGTCTGTCCCGTAAGCTGCGCGAAGCGCGCATGGATCCAGGGCGACTTGCTGTGTGCCACCGGGTTGCCCATCACGCCATAGCGGTCCATCGTCGGGTCTCCTTACGCCAAATGGTCAGCGGCTCGCGGCGCTGGTCTCGAGGGTTTCGTTGCGCGTGAAGCGAAAACGCGCGACGACCACGATCTGGTCAGCGCGCTGGCGCATGGCCTCGCTAAAACGCCCGAAGGGGCCCGCCGCTGTGGCAATGCCGATGGCGCGTCGATCCAGCATCTGCTGCCCGGAGCTTTCCACCACTTCGGCGGACAGTACACGGCCATCGGCCTGGATCGTCAGCGCCATGGTCAGCTCGCCATAGAGCTTCTGGCCGGCCACCTCGGGGAAGTTGCGCGTGCCGCGTTCCTCGATGCGCCGACGCAAGCCGTCGTAATACAGGGCATAGACCTCCTCGCGGGTGGCGGGGCTGATGTAGCGTTTCTTGGGCCGCGCGTTTTCTTCCTGGATGCGGCGCTCGATTTCCGCCAGCAGCTTGGTCAGTTGGCGCCGCTTTTCTTCACGGGCTCGCGCCTCGGGCGAATCGGCGGCCTGCTTGGGGTCGGGTGGGGGCAGGGCGGCCAGGGCCTGGCGGGCTTGGGCCAGCAGCATCATCTGCTGCGTCTGCATGGCCTCGATCTTGCGCTGGGATTCTTCGCTGGCATCGCCCGCAGCGGTCAGCATCGACGGCGGCAGGGGAGACGTTGCGCGGCCTGCCTGGGCCTCGCCGCCACCGGCCATCGTGGCCTGGGCGATGGCCTGGGCCTTGTCGGGTCGCTCGGTGGTGCGGGAATTGACCAGGACCACCTCCAGCGGCGTATCCTGAAAGACGCGGTTGAATCGCTCGGGGTCCACAAAGCGCACCGCCAGCAAGGCCGCATGGGCCGCCACGGAGACGGCCAGCGCGATCTGCAGGGGGCTCAGGGACTTGAACTTCACGGGCTTGGATTATCGGCGCCGGGCGCTTCCTCGCTGACGTCCACCGCGATGGCGATCGGGCCGGCCACCGGCTCCTCCTCGCCGCTGTCTTCGTCGGCAGCCACCGGCTCGGCCTCGGTATCCAGGCGCTCGATCACCGTGCCGTGCACGTCCAGCGCAATCTCGTCGATCGCCCCGAGCTTGACGCGCACGCGCGCGCCTCGCGGCAGATCCTTGGCGCCCAGCACCGGCAGCACCAGCGGCAGGTCGTCGGCGCGCACCAGACCCTCGCGAAAGGCGGTGGCCGTGAGCTCGGTCATGCCTTGCTGGTGCAAGTACTTCAGGGTCCAGAACCGCTCCATCCCGGCTTGATAGCCGTTGTAGGCGCTGTAGGCGGCATCAAAGCCCGAGATGATCGAGAACAGCTCCGCGTCCTTGGGCTTGAAGGGCGCGGCCAGAGCGGCGGTACGGCCATGGCGGGCCGCTGCGATGATCTGCCACTGGTTCACCAGGTCGGTGTAGCGACGCAGGGGCGAGGTGCTCCAAGCGTAGCACTTGACGCCAATGCCGGCGTGCGGTGCGGCCTTGGTGCCCATACGCACTTTCACGCCCGGTGCCAGGCTGGCCTGGCTGCGGTAGATCGCGGGCACACCCAGATCGGCCAGCCACTGACCCCAGGTGCTATTGGCCAGGATCATGGCCTCGGCCACGATCAAATCCAGCGGCGCGCCGCGTCGGCGAACGGTGATCTGCACCTGCTCGTGGCCGGTCGGCTCGGTGCCGTCATGGTCGGCGAGGCGGAAGTTGTAGTCAGGCCGGTTGAAGGTCTCGGGCTTGCCACGCACCACCTCGCGCTGCGCCTTCAGGTGACGAGCCAGCCGATACAAGAACGACAACGGTGCGCGCAGGCCGGCGGCGACCTCGGGCACGGCCTCGCCTTCGCTCACGTGGGCCGGATCGTCCAGCCAGGCCTCGGTAATGGACGCATCGAGCTGGTCATGCCGCAGGTTGGCGGCGATCGTCACCCGCTCCAGGCGCGTGACGCTGTCCTGGACGGTGAGCGTGGCCTCGTCGAACTGCACATACAGCGAGACGGCGGGGCAATCCCGGCCCTCTTGCAGGGTGTAGGCCTGCACCACGTCGTCGGGCAGCATGGTGATCTTGTGACCCGGCATGTACACGGTCGACAGGCGCAGGCGCGCCACTTGATCGACCGCCGAGGCCGGCTGCAAAGCCAGGCCGGGTGCCGCGATGTGAATGCCCAGCGTGACCGTGCCCGTGCCCAGGCCCTGCACCGATAGCGCGTCGTCGATCTCGGTGGTGGCGGAGTCGTCGATGGACCAGGCCGGCGCAGGCCCCAGGGGCAGTTCGTCGGCGATGGCCGGAGCGGTCAGGGCAGGAAAGCCGGTGCCCTTAGGAAAGTGCTCAAAGAGGAAGCGCTTCCAGTGGAACTGGTAGGCCGAGTCGATCGCGCCGGCCTTTTGCAGCAGGGTCAGGGGTGCCAGCTGCGCAGCGCGCGAGGCCTCCACCACCGCCTTGTACTCGGGCGCGTTCTTGTCGGGGCGAAACAGGATGCGGTAAAGCTGCTCGCGGATCGGATCCGGGCAGGTGCCCGCTGCCAGGGCCTGGGCCCACTCGGCGATCTGGGCCTGTTGCTGCTTTTTCTTTTCGATGGCCACGAGGGCCTGCTGCACGATCTCGGCCGGCGCTTTTTTGAAGCGGCCCTTGCCTGCGCGCCGAAAGTAGTGCGGCGCTTCGAACAGGCGAAACAGGGCGGCGGCTTGCTGGTCCAGGCCGGCGCTGGTGCTGAAGTAGTCGCGCGCCAGGTCGGCAAATCCGAATTCGTCTTCGGGCGCAAACTCCCAGGCCAGTTCCAGCTCGATGCCCTGGGCCAGGGCTTGGGCATGGGCGATGAATTCGGCCGGTTGGGGCTTGTCGAACTTCAGCAGGATGTGGGCGGCCTTGACCTTGACTCGCTTGCCGGTTTCCAGCTCGATCTGGGCCGACGCCTCGGCCTCGGACAGGACCCGGCCCGCCTGGAATTTCCCGGCTTCTTCAAACAGTGCGTACATCCTGGGATTGTCCCATGGCCCCCCCCGGGGCGGCGGCTACAGCCCGAGGAAGCCCAGGGCCTCGCCGATGTGGTCAGAGAAGTCGGACAGTGCGTGGTCGCTGCCTTCCAGCAGCTTGATGTACGCCCCGGGGTAGCGGGCGCACATCTCGCGCCAGTCCAGCACCTCGTCGCCCTTGGCGATGACCGCGTAATAGCGCTCGGGCCGTGTGATCTGGGCGGGGGTCAGGGTCCGCAATTCCTGGACGTACCGAGGCTCGAAGAAAAAGCGCTCGGCCGGGTCCTGCCACGTGGTCTGCTCGCCGGTGTAGGCGGCCAGATCGCGCGCCGGATCGACCGCCGGATTGAGCAGCACCGCGCGGCAGCCGCAGGCCTGCGCCACGCAGCTGGCATAAAAGCCGCCCAGGGACGACCCCATCACGCCTAGCGTGGCGCGCGGCCAGCCGGCCAGGCCCTGCATCACCTGCGCCATCGCCTGCGCCGGCGAGGGCGGCAGCTGCGGACACCACCACGTCACGTCGGGGTGTCGCGTTTGCATCCAGCGAGCCACCTGCATCGCCTTGGTCGAACGCGGCGAGGAGCGAAAGCCATGCAGGTACAGAAGGTGGGTGACGGGGGGGTTCATGGTGGCGGCAAGGGCGGGACCATCATGCCACCGGCGATAATTCGCGCCCATGGCTGCCGTCTTCGAAAAACCTCCCGTGTGGCGACGCTTCGCGCCGCTGCTGCAAGGCTTCGACGGCCCACTCGCCTTTGCCATCTTTTTGCTGGCCAGCGCGGGCTTGCTCACCATGTACTCCTCGGGCTTTGACCACGGCACGCGCTTCGCGGACCACAGCCGCAACATGCTGATTGCGGGGTTCGTGATGTTCGTCGTGGCCCAGGTCCCGCCCCAGCGCCTCATGTCCCTGGCCGTTCCCCTGTATGTGGCCGGCGTGGCGCTCCTGATTGCCGTGGCCATCTTCGGTATCACCAAGAAGGGCGCCCGGCGCTGGATCAATGTGGGGATCGTGATCCAGCCCAGCGAGATCCTCAAGATCGCCATGCCGCTGATGCTGGCCTGGTGGTTTCAAAAGCGCGAAGGGCAGCTGCGTCCCTTCGATTTCGCGGTCGCCGGTCTGCTGCTGGTGGTGCCGGTGGGCCTGATCATGAGGCAGCCCGATCTGGGCACCTCGCTGCTGGTGCTGGCCGCGGGCCTGTCGGTGATCTTCTTCGCCGGCCTGCCCCTGAAGCTGATCGTGCCGCCGGCCGTGTTGGCGGTGGTGGGCATCATCTTGTTGATCGTGTTTGAGCCCCAGCTGTGCGTGGATGGCAACCGCTGGCCCGTGCTGCACGATTACCAGCAGCAGCGAATCTGCACGCTGCTCGATCCCACGCGCGACCCCCTGGGCAAGGGCTTTCACATCATCCAGGGCATGATCGCCATCGGCTCGGGCGGTTTCTTCGGCAAGGGCTTCATGCAGGGTACCCAGACCCACCTGGAGTTCATCCCCGAGCGCACCACCGACTTCATCTTTGCCGCCTATTCCGAGGAGTTTGGTCTTTTGGGCAACCTGCTGCTGATCGCCGGTTTTGTCTTCCTGATCCTGCGCGGGCTGACCATCGCCATGGAAGCCTCCACACTGTTCGCGCGCCTGATGGCAGGGGCCGTGACCACGATCTTCTTCACCTATACCTTCGTGAACATGGGCATGGTCAGCGGCATCCTGCCCGTGGTGGGGGTGCCCCTGCCGTTTATCAGTTACGGTGGCACGGCCATGGTCACGTTGGGCCTGGCCCTGGGCATCCTGATGTCGATCGCCAAAGCCCGCCGCCTGGTGCAGACTTGAGCGCCCCGGCCCTGCGGGGGCGCGAGTCGCCCTCTAGAATGGCCTGATGATTTCCCGCGAACCCACCCTCGAACGCCTGGCCACCGCGCAGCGCATGCTGCTCGAACCCTTCGGCCTGAGCGAAACCCACCTTTCGCGCGCCCTGGCCGAGATCGCCACCCACCGGGTGGACGACGCCGACCTGTACTTCCAGTACACGCGCAGCGAAGGCTGGAGCCTGGAGGAGGGCATCGTCAAGACCGGCAGCTTCAGCATTGATCAGGGCGTGGGCGTGCGCGCCGTGAGCGGCGAGAAGACCGCCTTCGCCTACTCCGACGATATCTCCGAGGCTTCGCTGCTCGACGCCGCCCGCACCGTGCGCGCCATCGGCGCGGCCAGCGGCAAGGGCCGCGTCAAGGTGCCCGCGCGTAAGGTCGCGGCCAGCCGCGTCCTCTATCCCGGACTCGATCCCATCGCCAGCCTGGACAGCACGGCCAAGGTCAGCCTCCTGGGTCGTGTCGAGACCCTGGCCCGCGCCAAAGATCCGCGCGTGGTGCAGGTCATGGCGGGCCTAGCCAGCGAATGGGATGTGGTCATGGTGGCGCGTGCCGACGGCACTCTGGCCGCCGACGTGCGCCCGCTGGTGCGCCTGTCGGTCAGCGTCATCGCCGAACAAAACGGCCGCCGCGAGTCGGGCTCGGGCGGCGGCGGTGGCCGATTCGGCCTCGCGTATTTCGACGAGGCGCGCATCGCCAGCTACGTCGATGAAGCGGTCAGTGCCGCTCTCACCAATCTCGAATCCCGCCCGGCCCCAGCCGGCGAGATGACCGTGGTCCTGGGCCCGGGCTGGCCCGGCATCTTGCTGCACGAGGCCATCGGCCACGGCCTGGAGGGCGACTTCAACCGCAAAGGCTCCAGCGCCTTCTCCGGGCGCATCGGCAAGCGCGTGGCCGCCAAGGGCGTCACCGTGCTCGACGACGGCACCCTGGCTGACCGTCGCGGCTCGCTCAATATCGACGACGAGGGCCATGCCAGCCAGCGCAATGTCCTGATCGAGGACGGCATTCTGCGGGGCTACATCCAGGACTCGCTCAACGCCCGCCTCATGGGCGTCAAGCCCACCGGCAACGGCCGCCGCGAAAGCTATGCCCATGTGCCCATGCCGCGCATGACCAACACCTACATGCTCGGCGGCGACAAGGCTCCTGAGGAAATCGTCGCCAGCATCAAGAAGGGCCTGTACGCCACCAACTTCGGCGGCGGCCAAGTCGACATCACCTCCGGCAAGTTCGTCTTTTCGGCCAGCGAGGCCTACTGGGTCGAAAACGGCAAGATCCTCTACCCCGTCAAGGGCGCGACCCTGGTGGGCAACGGCCCCGACGCTCTGACACGTGTGACGATGATCGGCAATGACATGGGCCTGGACCCCGGCGTGGGCACCTGCGGCAAAGAAGGTCAGAGCGTGCCTGTGGGTGTGGGTCAGCCGACCTTGCGCATCGACGGTCTGACGGTGGGCGGGACCGCCTGATCCGGGCTGCCTGGGGACTTGTGCTAGATTCCACCCCTATGCCTTGCCGCCTCGCTTTCTTTTTTGGCTACTTTTGGTACTTCTCCAGCCCCACCGGCGGCCGAGAGACCTGAGCGTACCCCGAACAGAACGCACACAGGAATCTTCGAAAAACCGCCGGTCACCCCGGCGGTTTTTTTATGTCCCCTCTCACTTGATTTGAATCCAGAAAAAGGAGTTCACGATGCCCCCCAAGACCGCCAACGCCAGCGACACCTGGTATGCGCACCCCGTCGACAAGACCAGCCAGACCGACGACCAGCGCATCAAGGACATCACCGTGCTCCCACCGCCCGAACACCTGATCCGGTTCTTCCCGATCAGTGGTACCCCCACCGAAAAGCTCATTGCCGACACCCGCCGCCGCATTCACGACATCATGGCCGGCAAGGACGACCGCCTGCTGGTGGTGATCGGCCCGTGCTCCATCCATGACCCGGCCGCCGCCCTGGACTACGCCCGCCGTCTGAAGGACCTGCGCGCGCACTACGCCAACACGCTGGAGATCGTGATGCGTGTGTACTTCGAAAAGCCGCGCACCACCGTGGGCTGGAAGGGCCTGATCAACGACCCCTACCTGGACGAGAGCTATCGCATCGAC
Organism: Comamonadaceae bacterium; assembly: GCA_947463025.1. GTDB lineage: Bacteria > Pseudomonadota > Gammaproteobacteria > Burkholderiales > Burkholderiaceae_C > Ramlibacter. The sequence goes on along the minus strand of CANHSE010000022.1, from coordinate 93 downwards.
GAGGGCCTGCGCATCGCGCGCCAGTTGCTGATTGAAATCAACCGCCTGGGCCTGCCTGCGGGCAGCGAGTTCCTGGACGTCATCTCGCCCCAG
>CANHSE010000021.1 GCA_947463025.1 Comamonadaceae bacterium | reverse complement strand
CGGCCAGAGCGACCCGGCCAACAGACAGGGCGGAGTGTGTGACCTGCAGCTCTTGTCTGGTTGCGTCCAGATAACTGGACGACGCGAGCTGAAAAAAAGCCCGCGCGGGGCGGGCTGTTACTGGGGCAGAGGTCTGAAGTGCCCTACGTGCTCGACGTGCGATCTTGGGCGCGCATGTAATTGATCCACCCAGCGACAGTTCGAGCTGACCAAACCGCCCCGCCTTTCTCGCGGTTGGACGAGCCGATTCCTTCACGGCCCCGCTTTGCCATTTCTGTGGCCACGTCATCCATCTTGGGGTCTGCACCCGTTGAGGCTTTTAGCGCTTGGAAGATTGAAAAGGCGAGTGCACGGCGTTCGGCTGTTTCCCCTGGTCTGTGTGCTGTCCGAGCCATCCCGTTGACAGTCCGGCGGATGACGCCCTCGAGGTCCTTTCGGGCTTCGGCTCGTTCAACGCGCCGCTCTGTCCGTCGATCTTCTTGATGCGCCTTCCAGCTTGAGCGCCACGACAATTCTCGTGCGGTTTGCGAGGACTCCCAGGCGTCACAAACTAGGCTGATCATTTCGGAGAGAGTCTTGATCGCGTCTTGCCTCGAAAGGGCATCGAAGGCGGCTTTGTCCGACAGTGCTTTAAGTGCTGGCAATGCTTCTTCAAGTGGCTTGCCGCGCAGAGATCGAAGCCGGTCGCGTGGATTCATGCTGCCGCACCTTGGATGCTCGCCAGAGCCGCCAGCCTGCCCATGGTGTTCTGCAACGTTTTGTCCGACAGGTGCGCGTAGATGGTCGTAGTGCTCGCCTGCTTGTGGCCCAGGAGCTGGCCCACGTGCTGGAGCGGTACACCGGCCTGTACCAGCATGGAGGCGGCGCTATGGCGAAGGTCGTGCCACCGAAAGTCCGTGATCCCCGCTACTCGCATCGCTGCTTCCCAGGGCTTGCGAAGGTTCAGTGGCTTGGTGCTGGCGGCTCGCTTGGCGGGCCAAAGGTGGTCTTCCGGCTCCAAGCCCTCGGCACGCCGCTTGAGGATGGCGATGCATTCCGGCGCCGCCGGCATCATTCGGATCATCGACACCTTGGTGCTGTTCAAGACGAAGTGGTCGGCTCGAATGTCGCCGGCACGCAGCCCCATGATTTCTTGCTGGCGGGCGCCGGTCCAGAGGCTGACCAGGACGGCATCGTGAAGTGCAGGGTGCTTGGCTGTTTCGCGCAGCAGCTGGGCGCGTTCCTCGTCCGACAGGTAGCGGACCACGCCTTCGCCCCGGTTTGGCTTCTTCACGGCGTGCGCCGGATTGTGGTCATGCGTCAGCCAGCGCAGTTGGACTTCCCCGTACTGGAGACAGGCTTTCCAGAGTGTGATGTACCGCGCCACTGTCTTGGGTGAGCGTACGCCGACGGCGTTCTTCTGGTTGTGCCGCATCGCCGGCTCAGAGCCAGCCTGCTTGGCGAGGTTGGTCAGATCGGCGGGCACCAGCTCCGAGAGCTTGACGTTGCCCAGGTGGTCCTTGAGGTAGGCCACAGCCACCTTCGTGGTGCTGTGGCTGCTTTCCTTAAGGTTTGGCAGGTGGTCATGGAGGTAGCGGTCTACCAGTTCACCAACCGTGCGCCGCGTCTGCTCCAGGTGGGCGACCGTGCGCCCCTTGCCAAGTTCAGCCTCCAGCTCCGTCGCCCAGGCCTTGGCCTCGCGCTTCTTGTCGAAGGTCTTGGTGACCGGCTTGTAGCCTGCCTTGCGCACCACAGCCATGATCCGGCCGTTGTCGAGTTCTCGGTAGCTCGCCATGAGTCTTCCTTGTGTCACGCGGTAGACTTATGGGAGCCTTCCGCTGGTTACGTCAGTGGTGTTGGTCAGCACCGGTAGGGCCTGCCAGCCTTACCGATGCGTTTATTTTAGGGGAAGTGTGTAGTGAAGTGTGTATTGCACTTCGGACCAAGGATCATTTTCCCTCTATGGGGCGTTAGCTCAGTTGGTCAGAGCAGGGGACTCATAATCCCTTGGTCGCTGGTTCGAGCCCAGCACGCCCTACCAGTTGTCTTGCCCGCTATCGGCCGGCTGTTTTTTCGATCCAAAGGACCTCACTGAGGTCCTTTTTTCATGCCTGCATGCCCATTCGCGTCTTGTTTTTCACACAGGGTTGCGGGCTTTTCCTCCCTTCCCCCCAATTCATACATGTAACAATATGTAATTCATAACGAAATGTGTCAGGAGTGCCCATGAAAACGTCCAGGTGGTCATGCCCGTTCGTCGCGATGGTGTTGGGCATGGTTGGTCTCTCGGCACAGGCCCAGAGCAAGGATCCGGTCTTCATTGGCATCGACGAGGCCTATTCGATCAAGACCAACACGGCTCCCCGGGCCATCGAGCGCGGGGCCCAGGCCGCGATCGCAGAGATCAATGCCCGCGGCGGTGTCTTGGGCGGGCGGCCCTTGCAGCTCGTGACCACCGACAACCAGGGCCTGCCCGCGCGCGGGCGCGACAACCTGACGGCCCTTTCGGCGACGCCCGGCCTGATCGCCGTCCTGACCGGAAAGTTCAGCCCGGTCACCGTGGAGATGGTCCCTGAGGCGAACCGGCAGAAGATCCCGTTGATCAGCGTGTGGGGCTCGGCTGACCCCATTACGGACGGCGCGGGGAGCCCCTCGTTCGTATTTCGCCTTTCGCTCAAGGACAGCTGGGGGGTCGAGGCGATGATGCTGCGCGCCAAGTCCGTCCATCGCGCCACCCGCCAGTGCGCCATCTTGCCCAACACCGCGTGGGGCCGCTCGGCCGATGCCGTGCTCACGGCCAAGGCCAGAGGGCACGGCATCTCTGTGGTCGCGACCCACTGGTACAACTGGGGGGAGACGATGTTCCAGGATCCCCTGGCCGCTTGCGTCAATGCGTCCGGGCAGTCGATTCTCATGGTCGCCAATGAGCGCGAGGCGGCGAGCCTGATCTCGCAGCTGGCGGACCTGCCGCAGAATGGTCGCCTACCCGTGGTGGCCCATTGGGGCATCACCGGCGGTGTCATGCACCAACTGGCTGGGCCCGCGCTCGAGAGGGTAGATATGCAGGTGATTCAGACCTTCACCTTTATCGGCAACACGCGTCCGGCCGCAGGCCGCCTGGCGCAGTGGATCTTGCGGGACGCTCAACTGACTGGCGTTGAACAGATCCCCAGCCCCGTCGGCTCTGCCCACGCCTACGACATGACGCACCTGCTCGCCTTGGCCGTGAACAAGGCGGGCAGCACGCGCGGCGACGACATCCGCAAGGCCCTCGAGAGCCTGCCGCCCTTCGAGGGAGCGGTGCGCCGCTACGCCCCCGCCTTTACCCCGACCGTGCGCGATGCCCTCACGGCGCGGGAAGTCTTGTTCGTACGAATGCAGCGTAGTGGCGAACTGACCCCGGTGCGCTGAACGAGCCCTGGGAATGACGTCTCCGGCCTCACCGCCCCGATTCAAGGAGCGCATCAGCGTCCCGCTGGTCAAGATCCTGGGCGTCTACGTGGCGCTGATCACATGTCTGGTGATGGGGTTGACCGTGCTGGCCGCCTACCTGCAGCAAAGCGCTGACGCCGGCTACCAACGTCAGCGGGTGCTGACGCGCCTGGTGTCGGAGATCACCAGCCAGGCGAGTGAAATCAGTGCGTTGGCGACCTCGCCCTTGCTGTGGACCGGCCTGACCGACAGTCAGGGCCGTGAGGCGTACCTGGCGCCGCTGCTCGAGCGGTTCAACCGCAGCGGCGCGCGCCGCTTCTATGTCCTGGATTACCGGGGCCGGGTCTTCATTGCCCCCAACACGGAGCCGGCTTCAATCGCCTCCGCGATCGCGTCCGATTCCGTCGTGGTTGCCGCCGTGAACCACGGCAGCGACGGGTTCGGCCTGCGCGCGACTGCAGGCGGCGTGCCCCAGGTCCTCTTGGTCCACCGAATCCTGAACCCCAATACCGATGGCGCGGTGGGCTACATCGTGGCTGTCATCGATGTGCCCAAAGCGCTGAGCCTGCTGCGGCTCGAGCCCGACGTCGCCGTGTCGCTGGCGATCGGTGCTTCCGCCTTGACCCCCGAGCCCGACGGTCGCTTGTTGATTGGAGGCGAGGCGGCCGCGACGGCCTCTGAAGGCGAAATGAGCGTGCCGGTGCGCGTCTGGGTCGGGCGCCCCATTTATTCCGCCGCGTTGTTCGTGCTGGCGGGCCTGCTGGTGGCCCTGCTCCTGGGGTGGTGGATCATCGAGCGGGTCAAGGCCTGGGCGGATCGCTTCGCGACGGCCACGACCGAGCGGCTCGATCGCCTGCTACTGGAATGTCAGGCGATCCTCGAAGGCAAACGGCTCACCGCGATCGAACCCGGGCCCGACGATGAACTGTCGCAGGTCACGCGCGCCCTGAACGCGATGCTGGTCAAGCAACGGCGTTTCACAGACGAACTGCGGACCACCGCTCAGGTTTTTGAGACGGCGGCCGAGGGCATCCTGGTGACGGATCCCGAAGGAAGGATCGTGGAGGCGAATGCGGCCCTGCTGGCGATGACGGGCTACCCGCGCGTCGATTTGCTGGGGAAGCCGTCCGGCATCCTGTATCGCAAGGCGCAGGATCTCGAAATCGGTCTCCAGATGGCCGCATCGCTCTCGCAGACCGGCCGCTGGAGCGGCGAGACCACTTTTCTGGGGCGCTCGGGGGAGCTGATTCACGCGTCGGTGGCCTTGTCGCGGATCCAGAACGACGAGGGCGAGGCTTTGGGCAATGTGGCGGTGATCACGGACATCTCGCGGCTCAAGAAAGTCGAGCACCAGCTACGCGACTTGGCCAATCTGGATGCGCTGACCGGCCTACCCAATTTTCGGCACATGTCCGAGCAGGTCCAGTTGGTGCTGCAAGATGCGACGGCCCAGTCCCGAAGGTGGGCTGTGGTGTTCTTGGATCTGGACCACTTCAAGTCGGTGAATGACGATCTGGGTCACGATGCCGGCGACACGGTCGTCAAGGGCCTGGCCGCGCACCTCCAGCAGCATCTGCCCGCCGGGTGCCTACTGTGCCGTCGCTCGGGGGACGAGTTCATTGCCATGATCGAGCGCAGTGGCGACGACGATGACGCCCTGACCCAGATGCTCACTCGCCTCACGCCCCTGGACGTGAGCACCGAGGCCGGCCTCGTGAGGGTGACGGTCACCCTCGGTGTGAGCCGCTTTCCTGAAGACGCAGCGAATTGGCATGACCTGCAGATCTGCGCGGACGTCGCGATGAACGAGGCCAAGCAGGAGCGGCGCGGCTCCCTGGTCTGGTACGACGAGCGCATCGGAAACCGACTCTATCGCCGCCGCCAGATCCAGGGGCGGCTGGCCGAGGCGATTGAAACCAGCGCCTTCAGCGTCCACTACCAGCCGGAGGTGGACCTGCGCACGGGCCGGGTGATCGGGTTCGAGGCGCTGGCGCGTTGGGACGACACCGAACTGGGCAGCGTCAGCCCCAATGAGTTCATCGCCGCGGCCGAGGAGGGGCGGATGATGGATACCTTCACCCTGTGCATCGCGCAGAAAGTGCTCGAGGACAAGCCGCGGCTGCAGGCGCGTTTTCCGAATGTCGTCGTTGCCTTCAATGCCTCACCGCAGGTGTTTCGGCGCTCGCGCTTGCTGGACTTTCTGTCGGACTGGAGCCTGCGCGAACCGGGGATCCTGGAGGGGCTGGAGATCGAACTCACCGAGACCGAGATCTCGCGCAGCGACTCCAGCCTGCAGACGCAGATGCAGGCGTTGGTCGGCTTGGGCGTGCGCCTGGCGATTGACGATTTCGGTACCGGCTATTCCTCCCTGAGCCGCCTCACGCAGTTTCCGATCAGCCGACTGAAGATTGATCGCTCCTTTGTCCAGGGCATGGAGCGCGCGCGCGAGCTGCGTATCGCCCGTTTGGTCGTCGACCTGGCCAAAGCCCTGGACCTGGACGTGACCGCCGAAGGAGTGGAGACCGTCGCACAGAGCGAAGCGCTTTTGCGCATCGGTTGCCATCGTGGCCAGGGCTGGCTGTTTGCCCGCGCGATGCCAGTCAGCGAGCTGCTTGCCAGTGACAAACCGGTGAAATTCCCGACCGAGTGAAACCATGAAAACTGCCGAGCCTTTGGGGCATTACATCGATCTGACCACGCGCGATGGCGCGGTCGTACGCACGTTCGTGGCCGAATCTCGCCAGGCACCGCGCGCTGTGGTGGTGGTGTTGCAGCACATGGACCAGCGCCGTCCGGGCAGCACGCACAAGGACCGCTCGCCTGCCGCATCGGGCCAGAACCGCCCGGGCGTCAACCCGCACGCTCGGCATATGTGCGAGGCCTTCGCGCGCGAAGGCTATCTGGCGCTGGCGCCGTCCACCTTCGGCCGTGGCGTCTCGGGTGTGGACTATGGCTATCGCGTGGAGAGCACGTACTGGTCAACGCGGCTGACGGCGCCGCTGCAGGCCCTGCCCTCACCGCAGGTAATGCATGACATCGAGGCGGCTATCTTGCATGCCGGTCGCGTCGCGCCCAATCTGGGGGTGGTCATGGCCGGCTTTTGTTGGGGTGGCCTGCTGGCCTGGCGTGCCGCCGCCCAGTTCAAGCAGCTGCGCGCTTGTGTCAGCCACTATCCGGGCGGAATCGAGGCCGAGTCGGAGCGCGCGCTGGCGCCCCTGTGTCCGGTGCTCGTGCAATTCGCCACGGATTCGCGCTGGATGCCGCGCGCGGGCATCGACGGGTTCGTGCGCACGCAGGCGGCCCGCGCGCCCTCGGATCTGGCCCTGCCGCAGGTCGCGTGTGAGGTGCATGAGGCCCGCTACGGATTCATGCAGCAGCAGCACTCCCACTACCACGAGCTGGCTCACGGCGCGGCCTGGCAGCGCAGCCTGGCCTTCCTCTCGGCTCGGGCGGGCGCCCCGGGCTGAAACGGGCACTTTCGCGGCCCGATGCCCCCGGCGCCGGCGGGTGCGCCAAGGCTGCTATACTTGCGGGCTCAGCGGCTGTAGCTCAGTTGGATAGAGTACTTGGCTACGAACCAAGGGGTCGTGGGTTCGAATCCTGCCAGCCGCACCAGAATTCAGGTTCTAGACCAACGGGTTAGCTCCAAAAGGGCTAGCCCGTTGTTCTTTGTCAGATCCAACATTGAGGTGTGCCGACGGCTGGTGGCTACTTCTCGCTCGCTGCGGTCTGAGTGCGACACCCGCCGCTGCGCATGGATCAGCCCCACGGACGATTAAGCCCTCGAAAATGACAGACCTACGATGGCCGTCGGTCGGACCCATGTACCTTGTTCCTGGATCGGATGAGATTCACCTGTGGTGCGCCGACGTGGCGAACCTACGCCACTGCAGCGACGCATTCATGCGAGTCTTATCGCCGTCGGAGCAAGCGAGCGCACGCAGGCACGTGCGCGACGCGGACCGACTCCTGTCGGTTTGCTCTAGGGGCATGCTGCGCACCGTCCTTGCCGCTTATCTGGGTGCGAGACCCCCTAATCTCGATTTCATCTTGGGGCCTCACTGCAAGCCCGCCTTGGCGGGCGATTCCGGCCTCTCGTTCAATCTATCGCACAGTGGAGAACTCGTCCTCTTGGCTGTCTCTGGACGAGGCGCGAATGTCGGTGTCGACGTGGAGCTTCGCCGTGATATCCAGGATTGGCAGCGTTTGGCAGAAAGGCACTGCCATCCCGTGGAGGTTGCGGAGTTGCTCTCCATGGATCCCCACAAGGGGCAGCACGCCTTCTTCGACTGCTGGACTCGAAAAGAGGCTGTCGCGAAGGCCTTGGGCCTCGGGCTGACCCTGCCGCTGCATTCGTTCTGTGTTGGGGTTGCCTCCAGTTCGGATGTTCAACTGCTCGAGGGGCCGTGGTTGCCTGAACAGGATCGGCCGTGGCTCATCTCTCAGTTGGATATCGCTAGCGCCTACGCAGCGAGCGTGGCGGTAACCGGCGTGCGACCGCGCAGCATTCATCGCTGGCAATTCGACCCCACCCAGGCGGGGTGGCAGGCAGTGCAGCCTGGCTGATACGTTTGTTCATCAGTGTGATCCGAGCACGGGATATATCGCCACCGAATTCCCCGCGCCGGCAGCCACGGATAGAGCCGGCAACATCTTGTTTAGTTGACCGCTGTTGATATCGTGCGTGATGACGATCATGTCGGACTGCTCATGTTGCCCCTCGTCCTGCAGCAGTGCGTTGACGGATACGCCTGCTTGCGCAAGAACCGCGCTCACTCCTGCTAGCACGCCGGCCTTATCGTCCAGGCGCAACCTGATGTAGAAGGCGCCCACGCGCTCTCGGGTATAGCGCACGACTTCTGCTTTGCGGTGGCCGTGACGAAATCCCATGTTGTAAGCGCCGCTCTCGACGCGGGTGCCTCCAAGGTTGGCCAGTTCGATCAGATCGGCCAGCACGGCGCTGGAGGTTTGCCGCCCCCCAGCACCCGAGCCGTATAGGAAGGCCGACCCCAGCAGATCGCCGTACAAGGCGATGCCATTCATGGAATCACTCACCTGCGCCAGCATGGACGTCATTGGGACCAACATGGGCTGGACCCCGACGTTGAGCCCTTCAGGCTCCATTACTGCTTGTGCGATGAGCTTGATCTGGTAGCCCAGGCGCTTGGCGAAACCGATGTCTACGGGGTCGATGTCCTGGATGCCCTTAATCTGCACAGAAGAAAAGTGGATGGGCACGCCAAAGCTGAGCGATGCCAGCAAGGTGAGTTTATGTGCGGCATCCTCTCCACTGACATCCAACGTGGGATCGGCCTCCGCATAGCCCTTCCGCTGCGCCTCAGCCAAGGCGCCAGCGAAGTCTGCGTCGTGCTCGCTCATTTGCGACAGAACGTAGTTGGAAGTCCCGTTGAGGATCCCTGTGATCGACGAGATGTTGTTGGCCGCAGCGGACTCACGCAAGGTCTTGATGATCGGGATCGACACAGCGACCGCGCCTTCAAACAGTACGTTACGGCCCACTTCCTCGGCCAGCGCCATGATTTCTTCACCGTGCTTCGCGAGCAGTGCCTTGTTGGCCGTGACCACGTGCTTGCGGTTGAACAGTGCCCGAAGCACCAGTTGACGGCTAAGTGGTACATCACCAGTCAACTCCAGGACGACGTCCACCTGAGGATCGTCCACCAGGCCCCAGCAGTCGCTGGACACCACGCAACCCTCGGGGAGCCGGCCTTCGGCACGAGCGGGCGTGCGCGTAGCCACACGCACGAACTGGATCGCGGTGCGCGTCTTGGCATGGATCAGTTCATGATTGGCCATGAAACGCTCGATCGTCGCGGCTGCAACGTTGCCGAAACCCAGGACTCCTATTCTCATAAGCGCTCTCTCCAGGGTGGGGTTAACTTAGGATTTGGATGACTCTGCTGGCGCGCTCAGCCAACGGGCTAGCCTCTGCAGGACGACGGCAGAGCCCAGCAGGTACCCGAGGGCGTCATCCACGGCTGCTAGCAGTTCGCGATCTGTCTGCCGAAGCATGAATCCGTAGGATTCCAGCCCCATGCGCTGCTCGAGCATGGTGGTCTCCGTGTCGCCGGCCTGGCTCAGCAGAGAGGCCAGAATCACTTCGTCGGCCACCAGGCCATCGACCTTGCTGTCGAATCGATAGGCGTCAAAGGCTTGGCCAATGCTGGGATGCCCTTGGAACTCGAAGTCCCATCCGGCAGGTGCTTGCGAAAGCAGTGCTGCCTGGCTGGTGGAGCCATCGATGCCAGTGATTCGAAGCGTCTTTCCAGTCGCGGTGGAAGCGTAGCGCCGCAAAGCCACCCGATGTGAGGTCTGAAAGATGGGTTGACTGAACGCGACCCGTTGCCGGCGCCGATCCGTGATGGTGGTGGATCCGCACTCGATGTCAAACTCGCCTGCCAACAGCATCGCCTCTCGCGTTGTGGAAGTCGTCTCGATCGGAATGATGGCCAATGGGTTACGGCATCTTGCAGAGAGCCTTTCCACGACGGCCTGCGCTAAATCCACCGAGTAGCCAAGCGGCTCGAAGGCGTCGCCAGTAGTCGACGAGAAGGGCGGTGTGTGCCGTTGGAAGCCTATGCGGATCTCTCTGCGCCGGGCCAGACGCTCCAGGGTCAATTCGTGCAGCATGTGGGTTGGGTTCGTTCCAGCAGCTCGCGGGCCACGCGAATCACGCCTTGTGGCCTGTTGATCAGGTGTAGGTGTCCGCCAGGAAGCCGGTGCAGTTCGAAGGCGCCGGTAGTGAAGTTGCGCCAGCCCGACATCTGCTCGCAGGTGGCCAGCTGGTCGTCTTGTGCGCACACGCAGGTCAGGTCCAGCGGTAGCGTCTCAGGCGGGGTTCGGTCGAACTCTCGCTGCATCCACGCCATGTCCTGATCCAGTGTCTGTCGCATCAACTGCTGAAGGTCAGACTGCGCTAACGCCGCAGGCACCGGCTCACCCATCAGCTGGAACCACGCAGGCAGGCTTGCGTCGGTTGTCCAACCGGCCGCCACAGGCGCCAAGGGGGCACGCGACGACAGAACCACTTTGGCGCGTCGACCGTGTACACGCCAGAGCTCGGCGGCTACCCGCCAGGCAATGGTGGCACCCATGCTGTGACCCAGCAGTAACAGATGCTCGTTCCCTGCGCAGACTAACGCTGAAGCCAGTTGGCTGGCCAGGGCCGGTAAGGGTTCGTCTAAGGGCTCGGCCAGCCGATCCTCACGACCTGGCAATTGCACAAGGACTAGGTCCGCGCAATCGGCCAACTGGCGCGGCCAGCCGGCAAAGCTGGAAGCACCGCTTCCCGCAGGGTGCAGACACACTAGCAGCCGATTCTGGCGATGACCATGCCATCGCATCAGTTGGCCGACGGGGGCGCGAAGACTAGGAAGCGCCATCAGCGCTGCGCCTCCGGGGCAGCCGGGCTTGACACGTTGCCATCCATGACCTGCAGCCCGGTCCGGTAGGCGTCGGCGAGGTCCCGATATTCCTGCGCGGTGTCGCGGTGCGCCAGCACGTCGCTCTCGCTCAGGGTCATCAGTACTCGGGCTGGGTTGCCCGAGAGCAGGCTGCGTGGCGGCAGTTTGGATCCAGCGCTCACCAGGGTGCCGGCAGTTACCAAGCTGTCCGGCGGAACTTGGGCGCCATTGAGCACGATGGCACCAATACCGATCACCGAATTCCTGCCGATTGTGCAGCCGTGCAATATGACGCCATGGCCCACGGTCACGTCTTCCTCGATGGTCAGTGCGTAGCCGGGGTCGGCGTGCAGCACGGCGCCTTCCTGGATGTTGCTACCGGCTCTGACAACGATGGGTGCTTTATCGCCGCGGATGACCACGCCGGGCCAGACATTCACGTTCGCACCGATCTCGACGTCGCCGATGATGATGGCGTCGTCGGAGATGTAGGCGCTGGGGTGGATGCGCGGCGCGCGATCTTGGAAGCTATAAATCGTCATCGGCGAGTGTCCTCACAAGTCAGTTGCGACAATCTCGACAGGCTGTCGATTACAGTGTGCTTGTCCAGTCCGAAGTCGACTAGACAAGCCACCTCGTCTACGCCCATGACACGGAAGCGTTCCAGGATCCTGCGCGCCTGCACCACGTCCCCGATGAGCGAGCTGGTACCCACGTAGCGGGCGAAAACCATGTCAATGAAATCGGCGCTATCGTCGCCCAGGGACTGCAAGGTCTTGACCTTGTCGCTGGCGTCAGCTTGATTGGCCCCCTGATGCTGCGAGACGAAGGACTTCAGGTACTCGGTGAGCGCCGGTCGAACGGTCTCAATGGCCTCGTCGGTGTCTGCGCCAACGTAGGTGTGTAGCATGAGCGACACCACACCGGTCGATGGATCTAATCCAGCTGCTTGTCGGGCGCAGCGATAGATGCCGATGCGCTTCTCCAGATCCTTGGGGCCGAAGTTGATCAGCGCGGAAAGTATGTTGAAGCCCTGGCGGCCAGCGTATTCCCAAGCCTCCTCGCGTTGCGAGGTTGTCAACCAGAGCGGCAGCTCGGGCTGCAACGGACGCGGATAGGTCAATATCGCGTGCGGGTGTCCATAGGCATCAAGACGGGTGACTGGCTGCCCCCTCCACACCTGCTGTAGCTGCTCGCAGTATTGGTTGAGCATGTCAAACTTTTTCTGAAAGTTCTCGGGCTTGAGTACGAAGTCTCGAACGTGCCAGCCCGGGGCCAATGCCAGATCAACTCGCCCATTGGAGAGGTTGTCTACCACAGCCCATTCCTCGGCCACTCGCAAGGGGTCGTGCAGCGGCAAGTTGATACTGCCTGCTCGCAGACGAACCTTGCGCGTCATCCCGGCCAACGCCGCAGCCAGGACTGCAGGGTTGGGATAGGCACCGCCCACAAGGGTGAAGTGGCGCTCAGGCGTCCAGATCGCGTGAAAGCCGGCTTCGTCCACGAAGCGCGCTACATCCAGCAGCAGGTCATAGGGAGCACGTTCCTGGCCCAAGCCCGAAAAGAAGATGATGCTCAGCTGTGGCGGCGTGGCCGGGGTCTTGGCGGGCGCGGGCTGACGCTGCGTGGTTGACGCCGCCGATTGAGCGTCGCGAAGCTGGACTCTCAGAGCGGCGAGTTGTTCACGCGAAAGGGCTACGGATTCAGACATGGTCCGTCACTTCCAGCAGCCGCTGTGCGATGTGGTGGGACACTGAAGCGATGGAGCTTCCCTGGTAGAAGCCACGCAGCGGAATGTCCACCTGAAAAGTCTCGCGCAAGCGGTTGATTAACTGGATGGCCATCAGCGAATTGCCTCCCAGATCGAAGAAGGTCATCTCGCGCTCGAGAAGCTCGCCTCCAAGAGATTCACGGTAGATACCGTGCACGATTTCTTCTACAGGGTTGCCTTCTTCCGGGTCCGCTGCATGCATGGCAGACGCGTTATTCAAGGGCTGTGGCATCTTTGTAGAAAGGGCCGCCGTGTCAAAGGTCGGCGCCACTGCAGTGTCTGGCTGTTGCGGCACTTCGGCCGCCGTGAGCCGTCGGGGCACCGGTAAGCCCAGCACCGGGTTCACCCAGTGCGAATTACGTGCGAACGGATAGGCCGGCAGATTGATTTTCCGGCCTGAGCGGATGTGTGGCTCCAGTGCCAAGCTGGGGGTCAGGGTAGACGCCATGGCCACCGTGTCCAGATAGCAGGAGTATTCCTCGTCGGTCGGGCCCATGGCCTGCACAACGACCGATTCGGCACCTACTTTCTCAGGCAGGTTGGCCCGTACCAAGTTGCTCATCGCGAAACCGTGGCCAATCTCGACGAAGTGCCGCACGCCAGATTTCACCAAGCAGTCCACGCTGGCGCTGAAGCGGACGGTGCGTAGCAGATGCTCCGACCAGTACAGAGGGTTGCGGACTTCATACTCGCCGAGTAGTTGGCCGGTCACGTTGGACACCAGTGGAATACTGGCCTGGCCGTAGCACACGTCGCTCATAAATTTCTGAAATTCTTGTGCAGCCGACTGCATCATGGGCGAGTGGAACGCGTGCGAGGTGCGCAGGCGATGGTGCAATAAACCGCTCTGTTGCGCCAGTTGCGTAGCTGTTTCGATCTGTGCGAGGTCGCCGGCTAGTACGTACTGGCGGGGCGTGTTTTGTGCGGCCACGGTAAGTTGCCCGGACCGGATCATGGTCTCGAAGACTTCCAGGCTCTCGACGCTGAGCATGGCGCCAGGATCACACGCCGCCATCAGTTGCGCCCGTTTCGCCACGACGGCGGCGGCTGTCTGCAGGTTGAACACGCCTGCGACCGTGGCCGCCACCAATTCGCCAAGACTGTGACCGATGAGGTAGGCGGGTCGAACGCCTTGCTCAATCAGCGTGGTGGCCAGCGCATGCTCCACCGCGAAGATCACGGGCTGGGCCAGACCCGTGTCAGTCAGACAATCGGTTTGATTCGTTTGCCACAGGACAGCGGTTAGATCACTGCCCGTAGCCCGACCAAAAAGATCCAGGTTTTGCTGCAACCGTTGGGCAAAGGTAGGACAGTGCCGAGCCAAATCCTGCCCCATGCGAACATCCTGGGTGCCCTGGCCGCCAAAGACGAAAGCAATGGCGGGCGACTTCAGCGAGTTTCCCTTGTGGTAGTGGCCGCTGGCAAGCTTGTGTGCAGCCTCGGCAGCATCGCGAGCCACCAAAGCCGCGCGTGCCGGCATGACTGGTCGCCCAGCGTGCGCTGTGTAGCTCGCGTCGGCCAGCGAGATGCCAGACACTTCTGACAGGTGCTGCGCGTACTGGGCCGCCATTCGATCCAGCGCCGACATATTCTTGGCAGAGAACGCGAACAGTTGCGCGACCGGAGTCTCCGTACAGGTAGCCTGCGGGTCAGGTCCGCTCCGATCATGACTCCTGAGTACGACGTGACTGTTGGTTCCCCCCATGCCGAAGGCGCTGACAGCTGCGTAGCGTGTTGCACGCTTGTCCAGGCTGACAGGGTTGTTTGTGATGAAGAAGCGGGTGTCATCCAGTCCCAGCTGAGGATTGGCTGTGCGAAGGTTGATCGTCTGAGGAACGACGCCGTGCTTAACCACCAGGGCAGCCTTGATCAGGCCAATGATGCCTGCGGCAATGTTGAAGTGTCCGAAGTTCCCCTTGAGCGAGCCGATTCCGCAGCGCGGTCCTGCTGTGCCATAGGCCTGCTTGATCGCCTCGACCTCGATGGGGTCGCCCAGCAAGGTGCCGGTGCCATGCGCTTCGATGTATTGAACCTTCTCGGGCCGCAGCCGGGCCAATTCGAGTGCGTCGCGTAAGACCTGCACCTGGCCGCCGACACTGGGCGCGGTAAAGCTTACTTTGCGTGCGCCGTCGTTGTTGACCCCTGAGCCAGCGATGACCGCGACGATATCGTCGCCATCCGCCTCGGCTTCGGCCAGTCGTTTGAGCAGCACCAGACCCAGACCGTTGGTAAAGATGGTGCCCTTGGCCTCGGCGTCGAATGGACGGCATTGTCCGTCCGGCGATAACACGCCGTCGGCTTGGTATCTGTACCCACCATGCTGGGGAAGCTTGATGCACACTGCGCCGGCTATCGCAATATCGCATTCGCCCAGCATTAGGCTCTGCACCGCCGTATGCACGGCTACCAGGCCGGTTGAGCAGGAGGTTTGGATGTTGAGACTGGGCCCTTCCAGGTTGAGCTTGTAGGAGATTCTGGGGGCCAGAAAATCCTTGTCGTTACCGTGACGCACCAGCATCTCGCCCAGCGATTCCATCAGGTCCTCGCGTTGCAGTACGCCGAACAAATAGGTGCTTAGCGCTGAGCCGGCGAAGACGCCGATCCGCTGTCCCGATCGACTGGGATCCACGTTGCCGCGGTTGAGCAGTGTGACGGCGGCCTCCAGCATGAGGCGCTGCTGCACGTCCAAAATGTCGGCTTCGCGCGGGCTCATGTCGAAGTAGGCCTCGTCGAAATATTCGACGCCTTCCAACACACCGGCCCGCCTCACGTAGTCGGGTAGTGTCCGCAGGGAATCTGGCACACCCGCATCCTGCAACTGCGCATCGCTCAGATCCTGGATCGTGCACTCGCCACGCTGGAGCAGCTCCCACATCTGCTCCACGTTGTTGGCTCCTGGGATCCGGCACTCCATCGCCACGATGGCGATGGCGTCTTCGTCATGATTCGTCATCGGAAATGCAATCTTTTTTAGCTTGGTGAACGTTGGCTCCAGCCTGCTTGCCCTGGCGCCTTCGGGCCGATATGGCGCGTGATCGCAGATGGACGTGCGAGTTGCCACTGTGGGGGACCGTGTCACCTTGCGCGACCGCCGGTCCCAGCAGTTTCGCCAGCAATGCGGCCTGGGTCACCACGCTGGTGTGCTCGAAAAGTCGGACCAGCGGAAACCTGACCTGAAATTCCTGCTCGATACGAGCGTGCAGCTCGACGATGGTCATCGAGTTGCCGCCCAGTTCGAAAAAGTTGCATGTGCGCTCAATACTGCGCAGCCCCAAAAGGTCCTGCCACAGGACAGCCAGCTGAACGGCCAGCTTGTCGGTGACCGGCTCCACGTGGGGCACGGGCTGAATTGGTGTGCGAGTCGCCAGGGCCCGGGTGGCGGCGCGGTCGATCTTGCCGTTAGGCAAGCGGGGTAGCGCAGGCTCGACAAGGATGCGCGAGGGCACCATCACGGCCGGCAGGCGCTGGCGCAGCATCTGTAACAGCTCTGCGGCTAACGGTGGCAGACCTTCCACCACAGCAGCGATGGCGCAACCCTGCGGCAGCGGTACGGTGCAGACGAAGACATCCCGCACGCCTGGCCACGAGGCGATCATGGACTTGATCTCCAGCAGCTCAATGCGTACGCCGTTGATCTTGACCTGATCGTCCTTGCGGCCCAGGATCTCGAACTCACCGTCGGCCCTGCGCAAGCCTATGTCGCCCGTGCGGTAGATCAAGCAGGGTTCGCGCTCTGGTGGCGTCCAGGCCACGAACGTCGGCACGAGACAATGCTGGTCTAGGTAGCCGTGCGAGCGGTAGTCCGTCGCGATGCATATTTCGCCCTGAACTCCGTCCTCGCACGGCGTCAAGTGCTCGTCCAGTATGTAGGCTTGGGTTCCGGGCAAGGGCAGGCCGACCGGCTGGACGCCATCGGGCACCTGCGCCGGCACGCGCTTGCATAGCTTCGCAAGGGTGGTTTCCGTAGGGCCGTACAGGTTGACCACCTGGCAGGCTGTGAAAGCTTGGACCCAGCGGCGCACCAGGACGCCCTCCAACGGCTCGCCCGCAAAGAACGCCAGCCTCAAGATTCCGTTCGCCGGCCTGGGGCCTACATGGTTCATCCAATGGTTGGCGATGGACGGCACCACGTGCAGCGCCGTAACAGCTTGCGCCTGAAGCCAGTTGAACATCTCAGCGGCACTGAGGTGCCTGGCCGGCGGAATGCACAGCGTCGCGCCGCTTATTAGCGGGGTGAACGCGTCCCTGAGCCAGACATCGAACGAAAGGTTGGTCAGGTGGGCAAAGCGGTCCTGTGGGCCGATGCAGAACTCATCTCGCTGCCATTGTAGGAAGTGGGACAGCCCGGTTTGGCTACCAAGAATGGCCTTTGGCCTGCCAGTGGATCCGGAAGTGAATGCAACATAGGCGCGGTCGGCCTGGGGCGGGACCCCGATGGCATTGCCGATCCAGTCGATTGACGACGGCAAACCGGCCGCCCGTACTGTGACGCGTCCGCAGTCCTGGCATTCGATGGTGGCCGCCGGCGGCTGCAGCTCGGCCATTAGGGCCTGGCGATGGGCCGGCAGTCCATCGTCCACCAGCATCAAGGTGCAACCCGAAAGCCAAACCGCCCAGGCGGCCGCGATTACCTCGACGCTGCGGTGGCCAACGACGGCCACGACGCCGGGCTCAGGCAGGGTACGTGTCAATTCGGCTTGCAGCGCGTGAGCCCTCTGAAGAAGCTCGGCGAAAGTGTATCGGCGCTGCCCGTCGTCGATCGCCACCTGCTCAGGACTGCGCTCGCAGGCTTGCTGTAGCAGTTCGGCGATGTGTCGGATCGAGCCTGGTAGCGATACGACCTTAGGCGGTGGGGAGTCGGGTGGCATCGTGGCTCAGTGCGCTACGCGCTGAAAAGTGGCCAGGACCACAGCAGCCAGCATGAACAGCCCGCCGAACACCTTATTCAGCGCAGACACGTGTTGCTCGGTCTTCAGATAGGCTAGCGCCTTGGCCGCGAGACCGGTATAGCCCGCCATCACTACCAAGTCTGTGAATGCAAACGTGAGCGCAACGATCAGGTACTGGGTTGACAGTGGAGCGCCAGAATCAATGAACTGAGGAATCACCGCCAGCATGAAGATGTAGCCTTTGGGATTGACCGCATTCAAGGCGATTCCCTTGCCGATGAGCTCCATTGCGCTGACCTTCATTCCATCCAGGCGAGCCACCTGGACGGGAGAGCCTTTGGTGCGCCACTGATCTAGCCCCAGATAAAACAGATACATAACGCCTGCCCACTTGATGAGGTTGAACGCCAGTGGCGAGGCCTGAATCAAAGCCCCGAGGCCAACCACCACCGCTAGGAAAACTGCCCACAGACCCAGGACTAAGCCGATCACGCCGAGGTACCCGCGCCGAAAACCATGGTTCAGACCGTTGGTCATTGAAAAGACAGAGCCAGCGCCTGGCGAAAGGGAAAAGATCCAAGACGCTAGAAAACACGTGATCCAGGTGTTGATATTCATGATGGAAGTTGACTTGGGTGAGGGGTAAACGTGCGATCGAGTGAATACAGCATCGGCATGGGTAGGAGGTGCGCAAATCGATGGGTATCAAGCTTGCCGTCGTAGTGGCTTTTTTCCTACCCTCTGGCCGGAGTACAGACCAGCTGATGGCTTGCGGCAGCGCAGAGGGAGGAGGCTTCGTAGGATTGGTGCTGGGGCCGGAAAGCGGATAAGGCTGGCACCAATAGCGCGCTATCCTTGCCTTTTTGCAAGACAACCGCATAGCCAGTACGGTATCGGGTACTTACCGCTTCACCTTAGCGAATGCTGACTTTGCTAACTTAAGGGGTCGTGGGTTCGAATCCTGCCAGCCGCACCATCTCAGAAAAGCCAGTTCCGAAATCGGAACTGGCTTTTTCTTTGGCCCATTCTCTTTGGCCCATTCGCCCAGGGGCCATTCGCAAGTCGTTACGCCCGTAGCCGGTTGGCTGCGCCGTGCGCGCAGCGCGCGGGGTCAAATCGCGTCCGACGGTGTCGATCCCGACGCCTACGCCCTCCATGCCCACCGCGACCCTGACCTTCAGCCCGCACGATGCGGCCCTGGCCGCTGACGTTGAATCGACCAGCGGACTGAGCCTGCTCGAGCACGTCGCCGATGCCGGCTTGTGGCGACTGGATCTGGCCCGTGGCACCTTGCACGGATCGCCGCGGCTACGGGCTTGGCTCGCGGTTGCGCCGTCAGACCCTCTGCACTTGGATTTTGTGGCCGAGCCCTGGCGCGATGGCCTGCAGGCGCGGGTGCGGGCGTGCGCGTGTCTGGGCGATCCCTTTGACTGCCATGTCCAGGTGATCACGGGCGCTGGCCTTCAATGGGCCCGCATCTTGGGGCATGCCGTGCGCCGGGCGGATGGCCAGATCGCCAGTGTGGAGGGGGCGGTCCAGGCGATCTCGCCGCGCGCCACGTCCTCGGGCGCAGTGGCCACGGTCGATGCAACAGGGCGCTTGAATTACCTCAATGCGCAGGCCGAGCGCCTGTTGGCGCGCAGGGCGGCCCGCTTGCAGGGACGGCGTGTCTGCAGCCTTTTTGAGAAGACCGCCCGCTTGCAGGTGCAGCAGGCGGTGCATGCGGCGCTGGCGCAGGGTCAGCCCCTGGCGCTAGAGGCGCTCGACGCCCGCCAGCGCCGGTGGCTGGCCCTGAGTGGCGAACCCTTCGCCGACGGCCTGGCCTTGCAGATTCGCGATGTGACCGAGCGCCAGGCGAGCGAACAAAGAATCCGCCACCTCGCCTTTTATGACGCGCTCACCGGCCTGCCCAATCGGCAGCTGCTGTTGGACCGCTTACACGCCATGCTCGATCGGCTCACGGGCGTGCAGGCCGCGGCGCTGATGTTCATCGACCTGGACAACTTCAAGGTCTTGAATGACACGCGCGGTCACCACAAGGGCGACCTGCTGCTGCAGCAGGTGGCCGCCCGCCTGCAGGTATGCGTGGCCCGCGACGACACCGTTGCCCGTCTGGGCGGCGACGAATTCGTGATCCTGCTGGCGCCACACGCAGGTGGTTCGCAGCGTGCTGCAAAGGCGGCAGCAGGCGTCGCGGCGTGCATCCTGCGGGCGCTGAGCGAGCCCTATCCCTTGCCGGACTGTCTGCATCACAGCACCTGCAGCATGGGCGTCACGGTGTTCGGCCCGAAGCCGGTGGGGGTCTCCGAGCTGTTGAAGCAGGCCGACCTGGCCATGTACCAGGCCAAGCGCACCGGCCGCAACACGGTCTGCTTTTTCGACGCGCAGTTCGGTGTCGACAGTCGGCAGCAGGCCTGAGGCGCTGGCACGGCTCTGCGTCCTGGCGACGCGTCCCGGCTATGCTTGCCGCACGATGAACAAGGCCTTCACGCGCGAGACCGAATCCGAGGACGACGAGCTGCCACCGGGAGCGTCCCCGATCCCTGCCGGCACGCGCAACTACATCACGCCCGCCGGCTACGCGCGCCTGCGCGCCGAACTTCTGCATCTGATCGACGACGAGCGTCCGCGCGTGGTGGAGGTTGTGCACTGGGCAGCCGGCAACGGAGACCGCTCGGAGAACGGCGATTACCTGTATGGCAAAAAGCGCCTGCGCGAGATCGATCGCCGCATCCGCTTCCTCACCCAGCGTTTGGAGATCGCCGAGGTGACCGACCCCTGTGTGCACCACGGGCGTGACCAGGTGTTCTTCGGTGCCACCGTGCGTTACGCCAGCGAGGACGGCAGCGAGCGTGAGGTCACCATCTTGGGCGTCGACGAGGCCGATAGCAGCCTGGGGCAGGTCAGTTGGATCTCGCCCATTGCCCGGGCGCTGCTCAAGGCCCGTGAGGGCGATGAAGTGAAGCTGCTCACGCCTGCCGGTATGCAGACCATCGAGGTCTTGCAGGTGCGTTACCCAGCGCCTTGATCGCTATCGGTGCTGCGGTTCCAGCCGCTGCGGCGCGTGCGCTGCACCCGCAGAACATCGGGGATGCGCTGGATCGCACGCATCACGGCCTCCAGATGGCTGCGATCACGCACCGCCACCAGGAAGCGCAGGTCGGCGGCATCTTGCGCGCGGCCTTCGTCCATGTCGACGTGTGTGATATCCGCCTCGGCGCCGGCCATGGCCGAGGCGACGCGGGCGAGCACGCCCTTGCCGTTGCCCACGGTCACGATCAGGTGGGTCTCGAAGGAGCGTGCGGGTTCGTCCGACCATTCAACCCCGATAAAGCGCTCGCTGTCCTTGTGCAACAAGCGACGCGCGGCGCTGCAATCTTCGGCGTGGACCACCAGGCCTTCGCCGCGTCCGAGGTAGCCGACGATGCGATCGCCCGGGACCGGGCGGCAGCAACTGGCGTATTGCACCGAGGCGTTCTCGCTGCCGTCCAGGATGACAGCGCCATGCGCGGGGTTTTCGTGGGCCGTGAAGCGTTCGCGCGTCATGAGCAGCGCGTCGCGCTTGGCGCCGCTTTCGGCCAGCAGGGTCACCAGGCGCTTGGCCACGATGCTGGCGATGCGCTTGCCCAGGCCGATGTCCATCAGCAATTCGTCGCGGTGGCGGCTGCCGGTGAATCGCAGCAGCTTGTCCCACACCAGCTGGTGGTGTGCGTCGATGTCGGGCAGCCGCTCGATGCCTTCGGCGCGCAGGGCCTGCGTCAGCAGCTTTTCGCCCAGGCCTTGTGATTCGGCCTGGGCGAGGGTCTTGAGGTGATGCCGGATCTTGGAGCGCGCGCGCCCGGTGCGTACGAAGCCGAGCCAGGCCGGATCCGGTGTGGAGGTGGCAGCAGTCTCAACCTCGACGACGTCGCCGTTTTTCAGCTCGGTGCGCAAAGGCACTTGCGCACTGTTGATTTTGGCGGCGACGACATGGTCGCCGATGTTGCTATGGATCGCGTAGGCGAAATCGACGACCGTGGCGCCGCGGGGCAAGGCCATGATCTGGCTCTTGGGCGTGAACACGTAGACCGCGTCGGGGAACAGGTCGATCTTGACGTGATCCCAGAACTCGGCGGCGTCGCGTGTTTCGTGCTGGATATCCAGCAGCGACTGCAGCCACTGGGCGCCGGTCCGGTCGGCGGCTTCATCGTCGGTGGGGTTGGCCTTGTACAGCCAGTGGGCGGCCACGCCCGATTCCGCCACCACGTGCATGGCCTCGGTGCGGATCTGAAACTCGACGTTCACCCCCGCAGGTCCTACCAGCGTGGTGTGCAGAGATTGGTAGCCGTTGACCTTGGGGATCGCGATGTGGTCCTTGAAGCGCCCAGGCACTGGCTTGTACATCTGGTGCAGGATGCCCAGCGCGGTGTAGCAGTCGATCAGGCGCGGCAGGATCACGCGCAGGCCATAGATATCGGTGACCTGCGCGAAGCTCAGATGCTTTTCGTCCATCTTGCGGTAGATGGAATAGAGCGTTTTTTCGCGTCCGGCCAGCCGGATCTTCAGGCCCGCCGCCTCGAAGGCGGCCTCCACCTCGCGCTGCACCTTCTGGATCAGGTCGCGCCGGCGGCTACGCGCCTTGGTCACGGCCTTGGACAGGACGGCGTGCCGCCAGGGCTGGATGTGACTGAAGGCGAGTTCTTGCAGCTCGCGGTAGGTCTGGTTCAGGCCCAGTCGGTTGGCGATGGGCGCATAGATCTCCAGCGTCTCTGACGAAATGCGGTGCCATTTGGCACGCGGCATGTCGTTGAGGGTGCGCATATTGTGCGAGCGGTCGGCCAGCTTGATCAGGATGACGCGCACGTCACGCGCCATGGCCAGCAGCATCTTGCGAAAGGACTCGGCCTGGTTTTCTTCGCGGGTGTTGAACTGCAGCTTGTCCAGTTTGGTCAGGCCGTCGACCAGTTCGGCTACCGGGGCGCCAAAGCGTTCGATCAACTCGGGCTTGGTGACGCCGCAGTCTTCGATCGCGTCATGCAGCAGGGCCGCCATCAGGGCCTGGGCGTCGAGCTTCCATTGCGCGCACTGGGCGGCGACGGCGATCGGATGCGTGATGTAGGGGTCGCCGCTGGCGCGGATCTGGCCCAGGTGGGCCTCGTCGGCGAAGCGGTAGGCCTGGCGCACCTGCTCGATGTCGCTGGCGTCCAGGTAATCGAGCTTGGCCATGAGCGCGGCAAAGCTGGCCGCCGCCGCCTTGGCCTGGGCGGAGCTGGGGACGACGGGGGCCGGGCGCTTGCGTTTGCCGGAAGAGGGGTCGAGCACCGCACTCATCCCTTAAATGTAGCGCGAGCCCATGCCCGAGTCGTCAAACCATGAAAAAAGCACCGCGGCGCGGTGCTTTTTTTGGCAGGCCCTACGGGCCTCAGGGCGCGGTCAGCCCGGAACTTTCTTGAGCATCTCCAGACCGATCTTGCCTTCAGCGATCTCACGCAGGGCGGTGACGCCGGGCTTGTTCTTGCTCTCGATCTTGGCGGCATGGCCTTGACTGAGCATGCGGGCGCGGTAGGTCGCGGCCAGCACCAGCTGGAAGCGATTGGGGATCTTTTGCAGGCAATCTTCGACGGTGATGCGGGCCATGGGCGTTGCTCCGTGGGGTCAGATGATGTGGAGGGCCTTGAAGGTATCGGCCCGGGTGCGACGCTGCGCCGAAAACTTCAGGCGCTGGGCGTGCACGATGGTTTTGAGGTCAAACAGCGCACGCTCGAATAACTCGTTGATTATAACGAAGTCGAATTCTCGCGCCTGGG
>CANHSE010000020.1 GCA_947463025.1 Comamonadaceae bacterium | reverse complement strand
TGCCGCCGGTTTTTATGACCGCGTACATGAAAGACCTCTTGGGGTTGATCTCTCCCCGGACGGATTTCCGAGAGAGCCCAAGACTATAGCATAGTTAGTCATTACTCGCAAACTGGCGGCCGGGCGGGCGACGCGCTCCCTATAATCCGGTCAACTCCGACCCGCCGCGCCACCCCGGGCCCCTCCTTGACCGATCCCACCGCCTCCGCCGCCTCGACCCTCGCCCTGATCGCCGGCGACATGCGCGAGGTTGATGCCGTCATCGCCCAGCGACTCGATTCGGGCGTCCCCCTGGTCGGTCAGGTCGCCCGCTACATCATTTCGGCCGGCGGAAAGCGGCTGCGTCCGGCCCTGCTGCTGCTGGTGTCCGGCGCCCTGGGCTACCAGGGGCCCCAGCGCTTTAACCTGGCGGCGGTCGTCGAATTCATCCACACCGCCACCTTGCTGCACGACGACGTGGTCGACGACTCCACTCTGCGCCGTGGCCGCGCCACCGCCAACGAGATGTTCGGCAATCCGGCCAGCGTGCTGGTGGGCGACTTCCTCTACTCGCGTGCCTTCCAGATGATGCTGGACGCGCGCGACATGCGCGTGATGGAAATCCTGGCCGAGGCCACCAACGTCATCGCCGAAGGCGAAGTGCTGCAGTTGATGAACATGCACGACGCCTCGCTCGACGAAGAAGGCTATCTGCGGGTGATCCGCTCCAAGACCGCCAAGCTGTTTGAGGCCTCCACCCGCCTGGCTGCCGTGCTAGCCGGCAGCTCGCCTGCCATCGAGCAGGCCTGCGCCGACTACGGCCAGGCCCTGGGCACGGCCTTTCAGGTGATCGACGACGTGCTCGATTACGACGGCGACGCCGCCGAAATGGGCAAGAACCTGGGCGATGACCTGCGCGAGGGCAAATCCACGCTGCCGCTCATCGCTGCCATGGAGCGGGCGGCGCCGGCGCAGCGCAACCTCATACGAGGGGCTATCGAGCAGGGCTCGGTGGACGGGCTCGACACCATCGTCGACATCGTGCGCCAGACCGGGGCCCTGCAAGTGGCCCGTCGTGCCGCCGCCGCCGAGGCCCAGCGCGCCATCGATTGCCTGGCGCTGCTGCCTCGTAATGCCTACAGCGAGGGCCTGCTACAGCTGGCCTCGTCGCTGCTGGATCGGCGTCACTAGCCAAGACGCTAGCGGCCGCCGACCCCGCTCCCAATCCACTCAATCAGGAGTCGGCCTTGAAGCCCAGGGCGGTCACCAAGCGACGCGCCATTTCGGAGTCCACCCCCAGCCGGCGGACATGTTCGGCCGAGGTGCTCGATTCGATGTAGGCGGCCAAGGGCGTCACGAAATCGCGAATGTCCTGCTGGCTCATCGCGGCGCGAAGTGCGCCATTCAGGCTGTCCCTGACCGCATCGGAAACACCCGCGGGCGCGAAGAATCCGAACCATTCACGCACCATCAGCTCACCGTAGCCCTGCTCGCGGTAGGTGGCCACATCGGGGGTGTACGGTGAACGCTCCGGACCGGACGTGGCCAGGATGCGGATCTTGCCGCCCCTGTGGTGTTGCACCCAGTCGCCCAGCGGAGACGACATGCCGGCCAGTTGGCCGCCGAGGACCTGCGGAATGGCGGGACCGGAGCCCGGGAAGGGCACGTTGGTGATCTGGAAGTTGCCCAGCATGGCCAGGCGGCCTGCCAGCAAATGCGGCATCGAGCCCGCAGCGGGGTTGCCGATGCTGGCCCTGCCAGGATTGGCGCGGGCCCAGTCGATGAAGTCCTTGAGGTTCTTCACGGACTCCGGGACGGCAGGACCCACTACGAAGGCATGGTCGGTGGAGTGCCCCATGCCCAGGGGGGCAAGATCCGACTGCGCGTAATTGAGCTTCGAATACGAGTGCGGATAAATGGTCAGCATGGACGCGGGCGAATACAGGATGTGCGCACCATCCGCAGGAGCGCTCTTGAGCGTCATGACGCCCAATTGCCCGCCAGCACCCGGCTTGTTGTCGATCACCACGGTGTTGGCATAGGTCCCACGCAATTTGTCGCCGATGCGGCGAGCGAAAGCATCCGTGGTCCCGCCCGGGGGGAATCCCACAATGATGCGCAGCGTCTCGACGCGAGTTTGGGCGAAGCTGGGCAGGTTGCCCAGGCCAAGCACGCCGACTGCGGCAGCGCTCTGGATCAATTGGCGGCGGGTGGTCATAAATCGAAACTCCTGCGTCTAAAGATGTAGAAAGGATCAGCAGCGCGGTTTGTACCTGCCAGGAGGCTCAAGCCCTACAGGGATTCCACCAGTTCGTGCACACGGCTGAAGCTCGCACCGAATGCATCGAATCAGGCGGCTTTCAGCGCTCTTTCGCGCCAGTTCAGGGCCAGCAAGGCCACCAGCCCGCTGACGATCAACCAGAACGACACCAGGATCGCCTTCTGGCTGATGGCATAGGTGATGCTCGAATAGGTCAGCCAGGCGCAGGCGCCGGCAAACACCAAGGGCAAGACGGGGTACAGCGGCACCTTGAAGGGACGCTCGGTTTGTCCGTCGGTGTAGCGCAGCCAAAAGACCGCCATGCTCACCAAGAACAAGAAGCCCCAGAACACCGGCGCCGTGAACTCCACCATGGCCGAAAACCCATCGGCCTCCTGCGTGCCCAACACCACCAAGGCCACGCTGATCAGGCCCTGCATCCAGTAACCCGCCTTGGGGTTGCCGCTGTCGACTTGCCAGTGCCCCAGCAAGCGCAAACTGCCCCAGCTGCGACCCAAGGCGAAATTGGTCCGTGCGCCCACGATCATGGTGGCGTTGATGCTGGTCAAGGCCGCAATCGCCACAAACAGACCCAGCGCCTTGTGGGCCCAGGGGCCAAACGCCAGCGCCATCAGATCGGAGGCAGCCGTCTTGCTCTGGCTCAGACCCTGCAGGCCCAGACCCAGCAACAGGGCCAGGTTCACCAGCAGGTAAATCAGCGTCAACACGGCCATGCTGGCCACGATCACCCAGGCCATGGTGCGCGGTCCACCACGCACCTCGGCCGACACATAGGCCGACTCATTCCAGCCGCCAAAAGTCAGCAAGACGAACACCAGGCACAGGCCCCACTGCGCCGGGGCGGGGGCCTTCACAAACCATTCCACCGCGGCAGACGGGGCTGCATCCACTGTCAAGCCCGCAACCACCACGGCCGCCAGACCCAAGACCTCCAGGCCGGTCAGCCACGTCTGCAAACGAGACGAGGCATCCAGGCCCAGCAGGTTGACGGCCGTCAAGCCGACCACCACGATCAGCGCCCACCAGGCGCTGGAGTACTCGCCCAGACGCAGCAGCGAGCTCATGTAGTCGCCAAACACAAACGCCAGCAAGGCGATGGAGCCCGTGTTGATCACGGTCGCCTTGGCCCAGGCATACATGAAGGCGAGGTTGCGGCCAAAGGCCCGCTGCAGAAAGTGGTAGTCACCCCCCGCGCTCGGGTAGGCGGTGCACAACTCGGCGTAGCACAGGGCGCCGGCAATGGAAATCAGCGCGCCGGCCGTCCATAAGACCAAGGCCCAACCGGCATCTCCACTGATACCCGCCACCAGCGAGGGCGTCTTAAAAATCCCCGCGCCCACCACGATGCCGACGATCAGCATCACGGCGGCCAGCGGGTGCAGCAAACGGAGCGGCTGTGCCGCCTGCGTGTCAGGTACGCTCATGGCAATCAGATCCTGCAGCGGGAAGGGTCGTCAGAGCTTTCGGACCTGCACGGGGGTCATGAGGCCGCCCGGGGAGGTGACAGTGCCGTTGATCTGGGACCCCCAGACCTTGCCGCTGAAGCTGTGAACTTGCCGGTCTGGCGTGAGGAACTGGAAGGTCAGCTCTTCGCCCACCAGCTTGGCACCCAACAGGGGCTGGGGGGTGCTGCCACGCGTGAGCATGCCGCCGATCTTTTGCAAGGCCTGTTGGAAATTGAGCCGAACCGGCCCGCCCTCCATGCCGGTCATCCGCCATTCGCCCTCGACCGAGGCGGGGACCACCCACAGATAGCCCCGGGCGCTCTCATGGGCCATGGTCTCATCGGGCTCCCAGTCGCCCATGGTGAAGGCATGCGAGACGACGCGGGTACCCGGCTTCATGCGCAGCAGGGTCGGACGCAAGCGCAGGTTCAGGTCGGGCAACAGATACAGGGTGACCACCGAGGCGGACGAGAAATCTTCTTTGAAGATGTCGCCGGTGATGATGCGCACCTTGTCGCTCACACCGGCTTCCTTGACCATGCGCCGGGCGTAATCGGCCATCTGCGGGTTGAACTCAATGCCCACCGACTGCGCGCCGAACTCCTTGGCGGCCGTGATGGCGATGATGCCGTCGCCGGCGCCCAGGTCGAACACCCGATCGCTCGAGGTGACCTTGGCCGCGGTCAGCATCTTGTCGATCAGGCCCTTGGGGGTGGGGATCCAGATCACATCCTTACCCATCTGTCCGCGCTCGGGCACATAGGGCTTTTCAGCGGCAGCGGGGTTGGCCCAGGCCTGCGCAGTGACCGCGCACAAGCCCGCCAAAACAAAGGGGCGAATCCAGGAAAGGCGAATCATCTTTTTTCTCTTGAGTGAAGAAGGGACAGGAGGTCTCTGCGCGAGCGTAGTCGGTCCAAATCGTGAACAACCGGGCCGGGGCGGAATAACCTTACAGCGCACCCCCTAGAAAAAACCCTGATCCGCCAGTGGCGTTCATGCGGGAAGACCGGGCTAGCGGCGCGTCCGATCAGCCAGGGCCGACTGGCGATTTGCTAGAATCGCGGGTTCTATCTCGGGGTGTAGCTTAGCCTGGTAGAGCGCTACGTTCGGGACGTAGAGGCCGGAGGTTCGAATCCTCTCACCCCGACCAGATT
This sequence comes from Comamonadaceae bacterium, assembly GCA_947463025.1. Lineage (GTDB taxonomy): Bacteria > Pseudomonadota > Gammaproteobacteria > Burkholderiales > Burkholderiaceae_C > Ramlibacter. The sequence continues at coordinate 18,448 of CANHSE010000020.1, read as the reverse complement.
TTCTCTCTATGAAATGAAGCACTTACGGGGTCGCCCCCGAAGTGCTTTTTTTTTCTTCCCCCAACCCCTAGTCCATCGCACAGGGCCACCGCGCGCCAGGCGGCTCAGTCGCCGCGGATCCCTTGCTGCTTGATGATGTCAGCGAAGCGGCGAAGGTCAGAAGTGTTGAGCGCTGACAGCTGGGCCGGCGTCATCGGGGTCGCCTCCGCACCGATGCCCCGGATGACCTGCGCCACCGCAGGCGTCACCAGGATGCGGTTGATCTCCCGGTTCAGGCGCTCGATCACGGGCTGGGGCGTGCCGGCAGGCGCGTAGAAGCTGTGCGTGGAGCCGGCGTCATAGCCTTTGAGGCCCAATTCCCCCAGGGTGGGGGTGTCCGGATACAGGAAGGAGCGCTTGGCGCTGCCCACGGCCAGCAGGCGCAGCGCGCCCGAGCGGATGTGCGGGGCCGCAATGCCCGGATCCATGAAGAAATCAAGGTTTCCGGCCAGCAGGTCCTGTAGCGCCGGGGCCGAGCCGCGGTAGGGAATGTGCACCGCAAAAACGCCCGCCATGTGCTTGAGCATCTCGGCGCCGATGTGGGGCGTGGACCCGTTGCCCGGGCTGCCGTAGCTGAGCTTGCCCGGGTTGGCCCGTGCAAACTTCTGGAGATCGGCAAAGGTTTTGAACTGGGAGTCGGACCGCACCACCAGGAACAGCTCTACCCGTGCCGTGGCCGCCACCGGCAGCAGGTCCTTGTTGGGGTCATAGGGCAATTTGGCGTTGAGCGAGGGCACGATGACCATGGTGCTGCCAGAAGCCATCAGCAGGGTGTAGCCATCGCCGGGGGCCTTGGCGGCCGCCTCGGCACCGACGATGCCGCCTGCGCCGGGGCGGTTTTCCACCACCACTGGCACCCCCAGCGCCTGCGACAAAGGGGTGGCCACGGCACGGCCCAGCACGTCGGGCGAACTGCCCGGCGCGAAATTGATGATGATCCGAATCGGCTTGCTGGGCCATTCCTGCGCGGCGGCACCCAAAGGGACCATCAGCGGGGCCAGCAGTGCCGCCGTGATGGCGAGTCGGCGTTGACGTGAAAACATGAACCAGTCTCCTCAAAGGGGTGGCTGGACTGACATGCGCAGACCCGCCTGGGGTGTTTTGGATGAAGTGCAGGTGCTTTGAGAGGACCTGAAACCCTAAGCGCTTGATCGTAGGGGGGGGACCGGCATGGCGCACGGGCGCCAAGTCAAAGGCTTGCTGATTGTAAGGAATGGGGAAATCGGATCGCGCCAAAACCATACCCCCGCAGCACATGGCGGTGCACCCACTCGGAGGTCGGCGCCCATTGCATGCCCGCCCGACCCGACCATTCCACCATGACGGCCAGGGCCGGCGACTGCTCCCACAGCGCGGGCCTCAAGCTGCGCTCATAGCCCCGGGCGTCCAGGAGGGGATGGGAGGCCGCCAGGGACGCGATCGTGAGGCTGGCCCACATCAGGCCCGCGGCGACAGGTCGCCAACGAGGCCGCGCGACGCACAACACAAACGAGAGCGCCAGACTGAGATTGAGCAACGCGAACAGCAGGGACAGTCCGATCACCAGAGGCGCCACGATCAGCGCACGATAGGCCTTGCTCGCCGGATCTTCGAGATCGTCTGGCGGCACGCCGGGCGATGCGCTGATCGTCCCGGCCGCTTGCAGCCATTGCGCGAACTGTGGCTCGCGCGGCTGCACGTGCAGGGCGGCCGCCGGGAAGATCGCGATCAGGATGTTCTTCTCGATGGCTTGGGGCACCGACGCAAGCAGGGGATCGCCCGCCAACGTGCGCAGGTGCCCCTCGCCGGCCTGACTCGCCACCGCCACCAGCACCTGCGCAGCCTGCCGGTCTTGCGGGCTGGCCGCCTGCACCATGTGCTCGATCAATGCCTTTTGCAGGTTCCACATCACCAAGATGCCCAGGGCCAGGCTCAGGACCAGCCCCAGGGTGCGCCAGGGCAGGCGCGCGCTCACCAGGCGGTACAGAAGGAGGCCCAGGCCCACGCCCGAGATCAGGCGGCCCCAGAACTCGAGCCTGCTGAGGATGTCCGGCTCGGAGGGATCGCCCAGGGAGTGCATCAGCTGGTTGCAGAAACTGAGTTCGACCAGCAGGTACACCAGGGGCAGGACCAGCCCGTACACCCAGGACGCCCAGGTCAGGGACGGGCGATCGTCTTGCGCCGATAAATTCATGGAACCGAAGGCGGCCGTTACTTCTTCTTGAAGTAATCCGCAGGATCGGGTGCCTCGGCCGGGGCAGCATCGCCGGCCCCAGGACCCGACGCCGGCACCTGGGCTGCCGCCGGCGTTTCATCGAGACGAATTTCCACGGCATCCAGATTGCCCGTGGGCGGCTTATCCAGCATGCCGGTCACCATCTCGGGGAAGAACACCAGGATACCCACCAGCAGCATCTGCAGCCCCACCCACGGCAAGGCCCCCAGGTAGATGTCCGAGCTCTTGACCTCCTTGGGCGCAATCCCGCGCAGATAAAACAGCGCAAAGCCAAACGGCGGATGCATGAAGCTGGTTTGCATGTTCACGCACAGAAGCACGCCGAACCAGATCAGGTCGATCTCCAGCTTGTTGGCCATCGGCACCAGCAGCGGCACGACGATGAAAGCGATCTCGAAGAAATCGAGGAAGAACGCCAGGAAGAAAATCATGACGTTGACCACCAGCAGGAAGGTCACTGCGTCATCGGCGCCGACCGCCGTGAACAGATGCTCCACCCAGATCGCGCCATCCACGCCCTGGAACACCAGCGTGAAAACGGTGGCGCCAATCAGGATGAAGATCACCATCACCGTGATCTCCATGGTGGAGGCCATGCCGCCTCGCACCATGGCCCAGTTCAGGCGCCGGTGCAGCGCCGCCAGCGCGATCGCGCCGACCACGCCCATGGCGCCCGCCTCGGTGGGTGTGGCCAGGCCCATGAAGATGGTGCCCAGCACCACGAAAATCAGCACGCTCGAAGGCAGCACGCCGGCGAGGACCTTACGGGCCAGAGGCCAGCCACGCAGGGTGCGGGCCTCGGGCGGCAGCGGCGGCATGGACTTCGGGCGCAGCAGCGACATCACCGCAATGAAGGCCACAAAGATCAAGACCTGCGCGATCGACGGGCCCACAGCGCCCAGGTACATATCGCCCACCGACTTACCCAATTGGTCGGCCAGCACGATCAGCACCAGCGAAGGCGGGATCACCTGCGTGATCGTGCCCGAGGCCGCAATCACACCCGTCGCCAAACGCATGTTGTAGCCATAGCGCTGCATGATCGGCAGTGCAATCACGCCCATCGCGATCACCGAGGCGGCCACCGTGCCGGTGATCGCGCCCAGGATGGCGCCCACCAGAATCACCGCATAGGCCAGCCCGCCGGGCAGTGCGCCAAAGGCCTGGGCAAAGCCTTCCAACAAATCTTCAGCCAGACCACTCTTCTCGAGGATGGCCCCCATGAGCGTGAAGAAGGGAATGGACAGCAGCAGCTCGTTGGACAAGATACCAAACACGCGATAGGGCAGGTTGGCCATGAACTGCGGCGGGAACAGGCCCGCCTCGATGGCCACGAAGCCTGAGGCCAGGCCCAGCGCCGCCAGGGAAAAGGCCACCGGCAGTCCCAGCAGCAGGAAGACCACCAGCGCGGCGAACATCGCCGGGGCCATGATGTCGATCGGGTTCATGCTTACTGCTGCGGGCGTTCGTAGTGGGTGTCGAGCGCCAGCAGGCCCTGCAGGGCCGCGACGCGCTTGATGATCTCGGACAGGGCCTGCAGGATCAACAAGGCGAATCCCAGGGGCAGCAACAGCTTGACCGGCCAGCGAATCAGGCCACCGGCATTGGCCGAGGTTTCCTGCTGAATCCAGGACTCGACAAACCAGGGCCACGAGTAGATGACCATGAAATAGGCAAAGGGCAACAGAAAGACGATGAGCCCGGCCAGGTCCAGCCAGGTGCGCTGGCGGTCATTGAGTTTGGAATAGAGCAGGTCGACCCGGATATGGCCGTTGGTGCACAAAAGCTTGGGTGCCCCCAGCAGCACGGTGCCGCCGAACATGTACCACTGCAGCTCGAGCCAGGCGTTGGAGGACAGATCGAGGGCGTAGCGCGAAAGCGCGTTACCGGCGGAGACCAGCGCGCAGATCAGGACCAGCCAGATCGCTACGACCGCAGCAGCGCGGCTGAGGCCGTCAATCCGGTGGGCCAAGGCGAGGAGGAATTTCACGAAGCGTCCTCGAGCAAAGCTGACGATCTTAACAAGGCGCTTCATGCGCGACTGCGGCAGCGCGCGCCGACGCAGAGAGACAAAACCCCGCGAGCAAACCAAGACGGTTTCCCGAAGGAAGCCGTCTTAAGTGACAACGCGCAAGATCAGATCTTGGCGCGGGTCATGAAGCTGTCGAAGCCGCCTTCGGCCACGCGGAACCACGCCACCTGGTCACGCTGGAAGGCGACCATGTGCTCGTACATCTTCTTGAAGGCCGGGCTCTTGGCCGAGGCTTCCGCCATCAGCTCGGTGTTGGCCTTGAAGCAGGCATCCATCACCGCCGGGGGCAGTGCACGCAGCACCGCACCGCCTTGCACCAGGCGCTTGAGAGCCGCCGGGTTCAGCGCGTCGTAGCGGGCTTGCATCCAGGTGTTGGCTTCGGCGCTGGCGGTCTGCAGGGCGGCCTTGTAGGCGTCGGGCAGGGCGTCGAAAGCCTTGGCGTTCACCTGCAGCGAGAGGGCCGCACCGCCCTCGTTCCAACCGGGGTAGTAATAGAACTTGGCGATCTTCTGCAGATTCAGGCGCTCGTCATCGGCGGGCACGGTGAACTCGGCGGCGTCGATGGTGCCTTTTTCCAGGGCGGAATAGATCTCGCCTGCGGGCAGCTGCTGCGTCACCACGCCCAGCTTGGTCAGCACCTGGCCGCCCATGCCGCCGGTGCGGAACTTCAGGCCCTTCAGATCGGCGACCGTCTTGATTTCTTTCTTGAACCAGCCGGCCATCTGCGAGCCGGTGTTGCCCGCCAGCAGGCTGACCACGCCCGACTCGCGTGTGAAGTCGTTAAACAGCTTTTCGCCACCGCCATGAATCCACCAGGCGTTGTACTGGCGGCTGTTCAGACCAAACGGCACGCAGGTGCCCATGGCCCAGGCCGGGTCCTTGCCGATGAAATAGTAGGGCGCGGTATGGCCGCACTCGATGGTGCCCTTCTCGACGGCGTCCAGCACCTGCAGCGGCGGGACGATCTCGCCGGCCGCGTGCGCCGTGATCTGGAACCTGCCACCCGTGAGCTGGCCCACGCGGCGCGCAATCAGATCGGCCGTTCCGAACAACACCTCGACGCTCTTGGGAAAGCTCGAGGCCATGCGCCAACGGATGGTGTCCGAGGCAGGTGCAGCGCTCTGGGCGGCGGCGGTGCCGGCCAGGGCGGTGCCGGCAACGGCAGCACCGCTCTTGGCGAGGAAATCACGACGACTCATGGGATATCTCCTTTAGGTTTCGTTGTCTGGGATCGGCGCACGGGGCACCGCGCAAGGCTTACTCAGCTAGGGGCCATGACTATAAACCGCCCCACGCCCGCAAAAACGCAAGCCCCCGCCTCCCGGGCAGGGTGGCGTGCCCCTGACACCCCATGTGCCAAAACGTTTAGGGAAACCAGGAAAACCAGTAAACTAGCGTCACCTAATTGGGAAACCGCTTTTAGCGCCCACCCAATGCAAACAATCGAATTAAATTCAACCGGAGACATACTTTTTGTCTACCAATAATTCAGCCAACAGAGGCGACGCGCCGGGCAACCTCACCATCGGCGAAGGTGTCAAGGTGGTCGGCCAGCTGGTCGTCCCCGGCTTGGCCGTGATCAATGGCACGCTGCAAGGCGAGCTCCAGGCCGACGAACTGCTGGTCGGCCCCAAGGGTTCCCTGTCTGGCCAGGTGCGCGTGCGTACCGCCGACATTCATGGCACGACCCACGAGACCCTGGAGGCCTCGGAGTTCCTGTGCGTGCGTGGCACCGGCCGCGTCAACGGGCAGGCCCGCTATGGCGAGATCGAGATCGAAAAAGGCGGCGTTATCCGCGGTGCGATTTCGCCCGTGGGTGAGTCGATCCAGCCGGCGCCGGTGGCACTGCCTCCCAGCGTCCCCGCGCCTGCGGATTCCGCAGACAGCGCTGAATAAGGCGCGCGTTCGCGCCTTGCGTTGCTCACACCCACCATGCTGAAGTTTTCCAAAAACGGGCTGAGTCGCTGGACCAAGCTCGTCGTGGGGCTGTGGGACCGCGAGTACCACGACTCCCGCATCATCCTGGAGCAGCAGGGCGACCTGAAGTACCTGGTCATTCCTGCGCGCTTTCAGCGCAATCTGGCGCGCACGCTGCTGGTCACCGTCTCGGTCACCGCGGTACTCCTGGTGGGCATGTCCGGCACGGCGGCCTACCTGCACACGCGCAAGATGATGCTCGAAGACTCCCACAAGGAGATCTACATCGCCCTGCAATCGGCCGGCATCAACCCGGACGCACAAAACGGCGAATACACGCAAGAAGACATGCTCGAGATGGCCAGGACCATTCGCGAGCGTGACATGCAAATCCGCCAGTACCTGGGCGACTGGACCGAAAACCTCGCCAGCCGCAACAGCCAGCTGCGCACCCTCGTGAAGAACTCCGGCCTCAACGAGAAGGTGATCAGCATCATCCAGGGCAATCAGAAGGTCGGAGGCTTCAGCGAAAACTTCAAGCCCAACTCGCTTTTGAGCAGCGCCTTCGCCAAGGAAACGGCGATCAACAGCGAACTCAAAAGCGTGCTGGAAGCCTTGCCCGAGAAGATGCCGCTGGAGGAGTACGTCATCACCTCCGACTTCGGTATCCGCAAGCACCCGATCGACAACAAGCCCAACCTGCATGCCGGCATCGACCTGATCCCCTTGGGCAACAAGGACAACGTCCGCGCGGTCAAACCGGGCAAGGTCACCATCGCGCGCTATCACGGTCACATGGGTAACACCGTGATCGTGCGGCATGACCGTGGCCTCGAAACCCTGTACGGACACCTGGACAAGATCCTGGTGAAGGAAGGTCAGGAAGTGGCCGAAGACGCCATCCTGGGCACCGTGGGCAACACCGGACAGTCCACGGGCAAGCACCTGCACTTCGAAGTGCTGATTGGCAGCTACCAGGTCGATCCCAAGAAAGTCGTTCAGACCGCCCAAAATGTTCGCAAAATCGAAAAATAAGTCTACGGACAACGCCTACGAGGAACCCGAGGACATGACCCCCGAGACGGCCAATGCAGCCCCCCGAAGCGGCGCCTCCAGCGGCTTCCTCCTGGATAGCAACAAGCCCTCCGTCATCAGCGAGGGTTTCTCGCTGGTGGGCGACATCACGGCCCAAGGCGTGCTGCACGTCGAGGGCATGATCAAGGGCACCGTCACCACCGAAGCCGTCAACATCGGCATCACCGGCGCGGTCGAAGGCAAGATCCAGTGCACCTCGCTGCAGATCAAGGGCGCCTTCGTCGGCGAGGCACGCTGCCAGGAATTAGTGATCGCCAGCAAGGCCCGGGTTCGCGGCACCATCACCTACGAGACCCTGTCCATTCAACGCGGAGCCTACGTCGAAGGGGAACTCGCCCGCGCGACCTGATTTGCGCGGGCTGCCCACACGGACTTGAGATGCGTAAGACCTGGACCGAATCCGACGCGCAGCAGCTCAAGGACCTCCGTGAGCAAGCGGGCATTCCTCAAGCTGCATTTGCCAAGCGCTATGCGCTGTCCGTCGCCCAGGTGCGAGAGCTCGAGGGCGGCAAGACCGGCTCTTTCTATTCCGACGACATCAAGGCCCATACGGGCCGCAGGCTGCTAGCGGCCTTGGGCTACGTCGCCCCGCCCCCCACCGAGCCGGAACCGGCCGCTGCACCCGCCCCCGCGCCTGCACCCGCATCGCCATCCGAGCCCCAAGCCGAGGTGGAAGCCACCCCTGTACCGGAACCGGAGCCAGAGCCCGCGCCCGAGCCGGCCACCCCGTCCGAGCCCCAGCCTGTCGCGGTCACCGAGGCCCCCGCGCCGCCCGCTGAATCCGAGTCGGGGCCAACGACGCCACCCGCTACGCGCGGATCCACAGGCCCCTGGTTGCTGATTGCAGCAGTGGCGGTCATCGCGGCGGCGGTGTTACTCCTGACCCGCTCCCCGGGCACAGTCACCGTGTCGACAGTCACCGTGCCGGTCAACGCAGCACCGGCGACGGCACCGCCGGACGCCTATGCGCAAGCCCCTGCCAGCGACGCCTCCGCACCTGCGGCCGGGGCTTCAGCCCTTGCTGCGTCTGTCGTCATCGCGGGCACGGAAAAGCCTGCATTGCCCGCCGGCTGCGAGGCACCCGGCCCTCGCGAGGCGACGCAATACCAATCGCCCGTAGCCGAAAAGCCGGCAACGTATGTGTATGTGGAAGCCATGCAATCGGCCCGCGCCTGCGTTCTGGACAGCCAAAACCAGGTGCGAGCGCTGGTGCTGAAGGTCGGCGAATCGGTCAACGTCACCGGCGTGCCGCCGTTCACCATTCGCAGCGCTCAGTGGAACGACCTGAAGGTGTTCTTCCAGGGCCTGCGGGTGCAGGTCGAGCCCGGTGCTGCGTCCGACAACATCGTGATCCTGCCCAAACGGGGCGACTGATCGCCCCTGCCTCAGGCCTATGCGGCCTCACGAGTAATCCCTAGGTTTACACTTTTTCCGGTTTCGGAGATGATCGGCGGTCTTTTCAATGACAACCGCCGGCGCACCCACGCGCGTCGGTTTCCCGCCCTGCTTCGATGGCTGCACCGGTTCCGCCTCCCACGCCAGACCCTCACGCCCTGCCCGGGGTGGCCAAGGCCCTTGTGCAAGCCGGCCAGCTCGAACAGCAGGCTGCCCTGGACCTCTGCCGCCGAGCGCAGGCTGCACGCACCACCTTCATCGCCGAGCTGACGGGCTCGGGGGCCGTCTCGGCGGCCGACCTGGCCCACACCCTGTCCCAGGCCTTCGGCGCGCCGCTGCTCGATCTGGATGCGGTCGATGTGCAGCGCCTGCCACGCCACCTGCTGGACGCCAAGACCTGCCAGGCCTTTCGCGTGGTGGCCCTGGCCCGACGCGGTAACCGCCTGGTCATGGCCACGGCAGACCCGTCCGACCAGCAGGCCGCCGAGAAAATCAAGTTCGCCACGCAACTGGCGGTGGACTGGGTCATCGTCGAATACGACAAGCTGTCGCGCCTGGTCGAGGCCCAATCGACCTCCACGGCGCAGGCCATGGACAACCTGATCGGCGAAGACTTCGAATTCGACGAATCCAATCTGGATCCCGGTCCGGAGGATGCCCCGGACAAGACACCCGGCGCCGAGGTCGCCGACGCGCCGGTGGTCAAGTTCCTGCACAAGATGCTGCTGGACGCCTTCAGCCAGCGCGCCTCCGACATCCACTTCGAACCCTACGAGCACCAGTACCGGGTGCGCTTTCGCATCGACGGCGAACTGCGCGAGATCGCCGCGCCGCCTGTGGCCATCAAGGACAAGCTGGCCTCGCGCATCAAGGTGATCTCGCGCATGGACATCTCCGAAAAGCGGGTTCCGCAAGACGGCCGCATGAAGCTCAAGATCGGCCCGGATCGGGTGATCGACTTTCGCGTCAGTACCTTGCCCACGCTGTTTGGCGAAAAGATCGTGATCCGGATCCTGGATCCTTCGGCGGCCCGCATCGGCATCGACGCCCTGGGCTACGAGCCTGACGAGAAAGCCCGGTTGCTCGAGGCCATCGCCCGCCCCTACGGCATGATTTTGGTCACCGGCCCTACCGGCTCGGGCAAGACGGTGTCCCTCTACACCTGCCTGAACCTCTTGAACAAGCCGGGGGTCAACATCTCCACGGCCGAAGACCCCTCCGAGATCAACCTGCCCGGGGTCAATCAGGTCAACGTCAACGACAAGGCGGGCCTGACCTTCGCCGCCGCCCTGCGCTCCTTCCTGCGCCAGGACCCGGACATCCTGATGGTCGGCGAGATCCGCGACCTGGAAACCGCCGATATCGCCATCAAGGCCGCCCAGACCGGCCACCTGGTGCTGTCCACCCTGCACACCAACGACGCGCCCACCACGCTCACGCGCCTGCGCAATATGGGCATCGCGCCCTTCAACATCGCCTCCAGCGTGATCCTGATCACTGCGCAGCGCCTGGCGCGGCGCCTGTGCCCGGCCTGCAAGGCGCCCGCCGATCTGCCCCGAGACAGCCTGCTCGAAGCGGGCTTCACGCCCGACGACTTGGACGACACCTGGAAGCCTTATCGCGCGGTGGGCTGCAACGCCTGCAGCGGCGGCTACAAAGGGCGCGTGGGCATCTATCAGGTCATGCCCATGACCGAGGCCCTCCAGCAAATCATCCTGCGCGATGGCAATGCCTTGGAGATCGCGCACCAATGCGAACGCGAGGGCGTGCGCAGCCTGCGACGGTCCGGCCTGCACAAGGTGCGCCTGGGCGTCACCTCGCTCGAGGAAGTCCTGGGCTGCACCTCGCTGTAACCCCCTCCAACTGCCCCACCCTCCCACCTCATGGCCACCACCCGCGCAACTCCCTCCGCTCCCGCCGCCACGATCCGCGAATTCACCTTCGAATGGGAGGGCAAAGACCGTCAGGGCAAGCACGTGCGAGGCGAGACCCGCGCCGCCGGCGAGAACCAGCTGCAGGCCTCGCTGCGGCGCCAGGGCATCACCACCACCCGTGTCCGCAAGCGCCGCATGGGCCGCGGCAAGCGGATCAAGCCCCGCGACATCGCCCTGTTCACACGCCAGCTGGCCACGATGATGAAAGCCGGCGTGCCCCTGCTGCAGGCCTTTGACATCGTGGGCCGCGGCAACAGCAACCCGAACGTGAGCCGGCTGCTGGCCAACCTGCGCGCCGATGTGGAAACCGGCACCTCACTGTCGGCGGCCTTTCGCAAGTTCCCGCAGCAATTTAGCGACCTGTACTGCAACCTGATCGAAGCCGGCGAGGCCGCGGGCATCCTCGAATCCATCCTGGAGCGGCTGGCCACCTACATGGAAAAGATCGAAGGCATCAAGGCCAAGATCAAGTCGGCGCTCATGTACCCTGTGGCCGTGATTTTGGTGGCCTTCATCGTGGTGGCGGTGATCATGGTGTTCGTGATCCCCTCGTTCAAGGAAGTCTTCTCCTCGTTCGGAGCAGAACTGCCCGCGCCCACACGCCTGGTCATCGCTCTGAGCGAGGCCTTCGTGCATCACGGCCTGCTGATGCTCGGGGTGCTGGTCGCCGCGGGCGTGGGCTTGGCGCGCGCCTGGCGGCGCAGCACCGGCTTGCAGCGCCTGACCGACCAATGGCTGCTGCGGCTGCCGGTGTTCGGCCCGCTGGTGCGCAAATCGATCATCGCGCGCTGGACGCGCACCCTGGCCACCCTGTTTGCCGCTGGCGTGCCCCTGGTCGAAGCCCTGGACTCGGTGGGCGGCGCGGCGGGCAACAGCGTCTACCGCGAGGCCACCACCGGCATCCAACACGAGGTGTCGGCCGGGGTCAGCCTCACCCACGCCATGACCCAGTCGCGGGTGTTCCCGACGATGGTCCTGCAGATGTGCGCCATCGGCGAAGAGTCAGGCGCCCTCGACCACATGCTGAGCAAGGCGGCCGACTTCTACGAGGCCGAGGTCGATGACACGGTGGCAGGCCTGTCCAGCCTGCTTGAGCCCATCATCATCGTGTTTCTGGGCAGCGTGGTCGGCGGCATCGTGGTGTCCATGTACTTGCCGATCTTCAAGCTGGGGCAGGTGGTCTGATGATGGCGGACGGGGCATCGGGCTTGGCGCTGGCAGGGGCGGTCCTCCTGGGCCTCGTGGTGGGCAGCTTCTTGAACGTGGTGATCCACCGCCTGCCCCGCATGCTGGAGCGGCGCTGGGCCCAAGAGGACGCCCTGGCCGCCGGTCGACCGGTGCCCGACGAAGCCCCGTTTCACCTCGCATTCCCCCCCTCGACCTGCCCGCAGTGCGGCCACCGCCTCGCGCCGTGGGAGAACATCCCGGTGCTCAGTTGGTTGCTGCTGCGAGGCCGCTGCTCGGCGTGCCGGGCACCCATCCCCCTGCACTATCCCCTGGTCGAGATCGCCACCGGCGCCTGGTTCGGCTATGCCGCCTGGCGCTGGGGCCTCACCCCCGCCGGCGCCGCCTGGGCCGCTTTCGGCGCTACGCTGCTGGCACTGGCGGTCATCGACTGGCACACCACCTTGCTGCCCGACGACCTCACCCTGCCCCTGACCTGGGCCGGCCTGATCGCCTCGACGCTGGGCTGGACCGGTGTCGCACTGGCTGATGCGCTGTGGGGAGCGGTGGCAGGCTATCTGTCACTGTGGATCGTCTACCAAGTCTTCAAGCGGCTCACAGGCCGCGAGGGCATGGGCTTTGGCGACTTCAAGCTCTTTGCCGCCCTGGGCGCGTGGCTCGGGTGGCAGGCGCTGATCCCCGTTATCCTGCTGGCTTCCATCAGCGGGGCGGGAGTCGGCATCTTCATGAAATTCACGGGTGGTTTGCGCGAGGGCGGCTATGTGCCCTTCGGGCCCTTCCTGGCGCTGGGGGGCTTCGCCGCGGTGGCGGGCCTGACCCCGTCCTTCTGGCGCGCGCTGGGCCTGACCCTATGACCGAGCAGCCCCCCCTCCTGCGCATCGGCCTGACCGGCGGCATCGGCAGCGGCAAGAGCACCGTGCTTCAGATGCTGGCCGACCTGGGCGCGGCCACCATCGATGCAGACGCTGTCTCGCGCGCCGTCACCGCTCCCGGTGGCGCTGCCATCCCCGCCCTGCGGGAGCGCTTCGGGCCCGCCGCCATCGCTGCCGACGGCAGCCTAGACCGCCCGCGCATGCGCGAACTGGCCTTTGCCGACGCCGCCGCTCGCGCGGATCTGGAAGCCATCATCCACCCCCTGGTGGGCGCAGCGCTGCGCGAACAGGAACAGGCCGCGCGCGCCCAAGGCAAGCGTTGCCTGGTCTTTGACATCCCCTTGCTGGTCGAGTCGGCCCGCTGGCGCAACGAATTCGACCAGGTGCTGGTGGTCGACTGCAGCCCCGGCACCCAGGTGGCGCGGGTCATGGCGCGCAGCGGCCTGGACGAGGCTCAGGTGCGGGCCATCCTGGCCGCCCAGGCCTCGCGCGAGCAGCGTCTGGCCGCCGCCGACCTCGTGATTTGCAACGACGGTCTGACCCTCGACGAACTCAAGCAGGAGGTCCGCCAGGCGGCGATGAGCTTCGGGCTATGATCGCGGCTGTCGTGATCCTGTACGAATACCCGTTCAACGAGCGCATCCGCACCTACCTGCGGCTTGAGCAGTTGTTCCGTCGGCTCGCCCTGCTGATGGCCCGTGACCACCCGGTCGATCATCACCACGCGCTAGCCACCCTCTTCGAGATCATCGACGTCGGCGCACGAGCCGACCTGAAGTCCGACGTGATGAAGGACCTCGAAAAGCAGAAGTCCGCCCTGTCGGCCCTGCGCGGCAACCCCGCGATCTCCGAAGACCTCCTGCAAGAAGTCATCGATCAACTCGATGCCGGCTACAACGCCTTGCATGGCCAGACTGGCAAAGCTGGCCAAAGCCTCACCGACAACGACTGGCTCATGAGCATTCGCAGCCGGATCGCCATCCCCGGCGGCACCTGCGAGTTTGATCTGCCGGCCTACCACGCCTGGCAACAAATCGAGCCGGCCCAGCGTCAAGCCGACCTGCTACGGTGGGTCGCACCGCTAGGTATCCTGGCGGACTCCATCCGTCTGCTGCTCAAGCTGATGCGAGATGCCGGCTCCCCCCAGAAAGTCATGGCCTCGGGCGGTCAGCTGCAGCAAACCCTGCCCCAGGGCCGTACCTTCCAACTGATGCGCCTGCGCATCGACTCGACGCTCCACCTCGTGCCCGAGATCAGCGGCAACCGGCTGATGGTGGCAGTGCGCCTGATGAAGCACACCCCCGGCGAGCGCCTGCAGGCCAGCCACGACGACACGCCCTTTGAGCTGACCCTTTGCGCCTAATGGAGCGATCGAGGCGAGGAGCATTTGGCAATGACGGAACCCGGCACCCGCCCACCCCGCATCGTCCCCTGCCCCCACTGCGGCGGCGACAGCGTCTACGCCCCAAGCAATGCGTTTCGGCCGTTTTGCAGCGAGCGCTGCAAGCACATGGATCTGGGCGCCTGGGCCAGCGAGGGCTTTCGGGTGGCCAGCGAGGCGCCACCCGACGACCAACCCTTTGGCGACGCACGCCTGCAGTAGGCAGGTTCGCCCCGCGGGCGCTTACTCGTTGATGATTTCGAACATGCGCACGATCCGCCGGACGCCGCCGATCTGACGCACCAGCGCAGTGGCTCGGTCCGCTTCGAGGGGGGTCACGCGCCCCATCAGATAGACCGTCCCGCGCTCGGTCACGACCCTGAACGCGGTGACGGTCAAGCCTTGCGTCTCCACCAAAGCGACTTTCACCCGCCCGGTGAGATAGAGATCGAAGCCGCGTTGGGCCAGCGTGCTGGCGTTCATCACGGCCAGTTCGTTGAACACCCGGCTGACATTGTCGATCTGGCTCACCGCCCGTTCCGCCGCTTGCTTGCTGGCCGCATCGGGGACTTCGCCTGTGAGCAGCACTTGCCGGTTGTAGCTCGCGACATTGATGTTCGCGTTGCCGCCGAAACTCTCACTGAAAACGCCAAAAGCGCGCAGCTGGATCGTTTCATCCTCCAATTGCGCGCCGACGGTACGCCGATCGATGGCCACGCCGGCGCTCACCGTCACCGCCTTCATGGCCAATTGCGCACACCCAGACAGGCCCGTGACCAGAACGGCTGCGAGGGCGAATGAGGCGAGCATCTGCACGATGAGCCTCAGCCCGCGAGCGACGATGACGGTGACGCGTGCGTCGGCCCCGCGAACCCCCGCTCCTGCGCCAACCACCCCAGCACGGGCACGGTCCCAGGCAGCACCGGCTGCGACCGCACGGGCAGCGATTCCCAGGCGAAGGACTGCCCCTCACGCATCTGCAATTGACCGTGCCAAGCGTGGACCTTGCAAAAATTCAGACGCACCAGAGCGTGCGGATAGTCCACGCACTCGACCTTCCACGGGAGTGCTTCGTCGATGGTGATGCCAATCTCTTCCTGAAGCTCGCGGCGCAGCGCCTGTTGCACGGTCTCGCCCGCTTCAATCTTGCCGCCCGGAAACTCCCAATAGCCCGCATAGGCCTTGCCATCAGGCCGGGAGGTGAGCAGGAACTGGCCATCGGGTCGCAGCAGCACACCCACAGCCACCTCGATTGGCTTGCGATCGACCCCGCCCTCGCGCGGGCGGTGGCCGTCGGCCACGCGCACGGTCTCGCTCACTGGCTCGCTCACTGACGCCCCGCGAAGTCGCGGGCAAACTGGTAGGCCACCCGGCCCGAGCGCGAGCCGCGCTCGAGCGCCCACACCAGCGCCTCGGGGCGCGCCGCCTCGATGGTGGCAGCGCTCACGCCCAGGGCCGACAGCCACTGGGCCACGATGGCCAGGTATTCGTCCTGGCTGAAGGGATAAAAACTCACCCACAGGCCAAAACGCTCGGACAGAGAGATCTTTTCTTCAATGACCTCACCGGGGTGCACCTCGCCATCTTCGGTGTGGGTGTAGGTGAGGTTGTCCTTCATGTACTCGGGCAACAGGTGGCGTCGGTTGCTGGTGGCGTAAATCAGCACATTGGGCGTGGCCGCCGTGACGGAACCATCGAGGATGGACTTCAGTGCCTTGTAGCCGGGCTCGCCATCTTCGAAGCTCAGGTCGTCGCAGTAGACGATGAATTTCTCGGGCCGCTCGGCCACCACGTCGATGATGTCGGGCAAGTCGGTGAGGTCGGCCTTGTCCACCTCAATCAAGCGCAGCCCGCGCGGCGCGTATTCGTTCAGGCAGGCCTTGATCAAAGACGACTTGCCCGTGCCACGCGCGCCCGTGAGGAGCACGTTGTTGGCGGGCAGCCCCTGCACAAACTGCTCGGTGTTGCGCTGGATCTTTTCTTTCTGGCCGTCGATCTCTTTGAGATCCAGCAGACGAATATCGGCCACATGGCGCACCGGCTCGAGCGTGCCGTGGCCGCTGGCGCGTTTGCGATAGCGATACGCCACCGACGCCGACCAGTCAGGCGCAGACAGGGGCTGCGGCAGCACCGATTCGATGCGCGAAATCAGTTGTTCAGCGCGTGCGAGAAATTGTTCAAGTGCAGTGTTCATACTTCTGAGAGGGAATGCTCCCGCATGGTTCCAGTGGCCACCGCGGAACCGGCTTCGCCGGGCCGCTGGCGGCGCCCCCTTGAGGGGGAAGCGCCGCAGGCGCTTCGGGGGTGGGTCAGCTTCTGTAATCAGCGTTGATCGTGACGTACTCGTGGCTGAAGTCGCAGGTCCACACCGTGTCGCTGGCGGTGCCACGCCCCAGCCCCACGCGCACCGTGATCTCGCTTTGCTTCATCACGCGCTGGCCATCTTCTTCGCGGTAGGCCGGGTTGCGCCCGCCGCCCACGGCCACGTGCACATCGTCCAGGAACAGGTCGATCTTCGTCTGATCGAGGTCCTCAATCCCTGCGTAACCCACCGCCGCCAAGATGCGCCCGAGATTGGGGTCGCTGGCAAAGAACGCTGTCTTGACCAGAGGCGAATGCGCGATGGCGTAGGCCGCCAGCCGGCATTCCGCCGCCGTCTTGCCGCCTTCGACCCGCACGGTGATGAATTTCGTTGCGCCCTCGCCATCGCGCACGATGGCATGGGCCAGCAGACGCGCCACTTCCAGCATCGCACCGGCCAGGGCGCGCCCCGCCGGGCTCTCGAGCGCGGTGATGGGCGCATGGCCGGCCTTGCCAGTGGCGATGACGACAAAGGAATCGTTGGTCGACGTATCCCCATCCACCGTGACGCGGTTAAACGACCCCTCGGCCAGTTCGGTGGCCAGCGCCTTCATCAGCCCCGGGGCCACCACGGCGTCAGTGGCCAGGAACCCCAGCATGGTGGCCATATTGGGGCGGATCATGCCGGCGCCCTTGCTGATGCCCGTGATGGTGACGGTCTGGCCTTCGATCACCACCTGGCGGCTGTAGGCCTTGGCGAGGGTGTCGGTGGTCATGATGCCTTCGGCAGCGCGCAGCCAGTTGTTTTCACGCGCATCGGCCAGGGCGGCGGGCAGGCCGGCCTGGATGCGATCGACTGGCAGCGGCTCCATGATCACGCCCGTCGAAAAAGGCAGCACCTCTTCGGGCGCGATGTTCAGGTGTCGGGCCAGCGCAACGCAGGTGGCATGTGCGCGCACGCGGCCATCCTCGCCGGTGCCGGCATTGGCGTTGCCGGTGTTGATCACGATCGCCCGCACCGAATGGCCCGCCTCCAGGTGTTTGCGGCACACCTGCACCGGCGCCGCGCAAAAGCGGTTGCGGGTGAAGACGCCGCCCACGGCCGCACCGGGCTCGAGCAGCATCACGGTCAGGTCTTTACGGCCCGCCTTGCGCACACCGGCTTCGGTCACGCCGATGCGCAGGCCAGGGACAGGCAGCAGGTCTTGCGCGCGCGGCGCGACCAGGTTCACAGGCATGTTCGTCTTTCTTCAGTTCTGTTGCCACGGGAGGCCGCGCAGGCGCCAGCCGGCCAGGACACCGCGGTGGCCCGCGGAGTCGGGGTCACCCTCGAAGCCTTCGAGGATGTTGTAGGCCTCAAAGCCCAGCTCGGTGGCGCGGCGCGAGGAGCCGATGGAACGCACGCCGCTGCGGCACAACATCACCACCTTCTTGCCCGCGGGCACGACGGCCCGCAGCGCCGTATCGAAATCGGGGTTCAGGGCCATGCCGGGCCACAGCTTCCAGGGCACGTGCACGGCACCGGGCACGAAGCCCACCCAGGCCAGTTCGGCTTCGGTCCGCACGTCGACCAGCACGGCCTGGCCTGACTGCCACCACCGGCACGCCAACTGAGGGGACACATCACCCGCGTAGCCCTGCGCGGGCTGCACGGTGTCAGGATCAGAATTCATCCTGCTGATTTTGCCAGCGCGCCCCACTCGCCCATCTCACCTGATACGCCCCGGCGTGAACCGGGTGCGCCCCCGGCGAGTCCCAAATAACTACAAAAAGAGAAATGGGACCTGGCCCCACTAGGGTATTCCCTCGGTAAAAACCCTCTTTGTTCCGTAGCGCGCTTGAGCAAAAGTATCATCCGGTTTTCCCATCAACTCTTGGAGACACATCGATGACCGATCTCACCACGCCCCGCCGTCGCGGCCTTCTGAAAGGCGCCGCTGTCGCCGGTGCGGCCATGTCCGCCCCGATGGTGGCCATGGCGCAGACCACCACCTTCCGTTTCCAGAGCACCTGGCCGGCCAAGGACATCTTCCACGAGTACGCCAACGACTTCGCCAAGAAGGTGAACGACATGGCCGGTGG